>CAZCJT010000378.1:0-3243 GCA_964498565.1 uncultured Acidimicrobiaceae bacterium | reverse complement strand
GCCGGCCACCCAACCCGAGGCCGGCACCGCACCCGACCCGGGCGCCGCCATGGCCGCGGCTCGCGCCGAGCTGGACGCCATCGAGGCCGCTCGGGACGAGGTCGAAACCGAGCGTTCGGCCCGCGCCACCGAGACCAGCCAGAGCAGCCAGCCGAGAGAGCCCGCCACCTCCGAGGACGAGCCGACCACGTGAGCGACGCCACCGCCGAGGGTCGCATGTCGATGCTCGAGCACCTGTACGAGCTGCGGGACAGGATCATCAAGTGCGCCATCGCCATCGCCGTCGGCGGCGTCGTGTCCTGGTTCCTGTACCCCCAGATCTTCGACATCCTCCTCGACCCGTACTGCCGGCTTCAGGGCAGCTCCGTCGACGACTGCCTGCTCCTGCAGACCGAGCCGCTCGAGGGCTTCTCGGTCCGGCTCAAGATCGCCGGCTACGGCGGCATCGCCATCGCCATGCCGGTGCTCCTGTGGCAGATCTGGCGCTTCGTCACCCCGGGCCTCTACACGCACGAGAAGAAGTGGGCGTACCCGTTCGTGTTCGCCGCGATGACGCTCTTCCTCCTCGGCGCCGGCCTCGCCTACTACTCGCTGACACCGGCGCTCGAGTTCCTGGTGAACGTGGGCGGCGACGGGCTCAACCAGGAGTTCCGCCCCGCCCCCTACTTCGAGCTGATCACGTACATGATGCTGGCCTTCGGGGTCGGCTTCGAGTTCCCCATCGTGCTGATCTTCCTGCAGCTCGCCGGCATCCTCGAGGCCCGCACCCTGCGCGACATCCGCCGCTACGCCATGGTCGGCATCGTCGTGCTGGTCGCGGTCATCACGCCGTCGGGTGATCCGTACACGCTGGCCATCCTGTCGATCCCGATGTACCTCTTCTACGAGGGGTCGATCCTCATCGGCATGCTCCTCACGCGGAGGCGAGCGCGCGACGAGGCCGCGGCCTGATGGCCGACCGGCAGGGCGAGCGCCCCCGCCAGCTCCTCGAGAGCTACGACTTCGCGCTCGACGGCTTCCAGCGGCGGGCGGCCGACGCGCTCGACGCCGGCCGGTCGGTCCTGGTGAGCGCACCCACGGGCGCGGGCAAGACCGTGGTCGCCGACTACGCGGTGGCCCAGGCGATGGACCGGGGCCGGCGCGCCTTCTACACGACGCCCATCAAGGCCCTGTCGAACCAGAAGTTCGGCGACCTGCGCCATCGGTACGGCGCCGGCCGGGTCGGCCTGCTGACCGGCGACAACTCCATCGACGGCGACGCGCCGGCCGTGGTGATGACCACCGAGGTCCTGCGGAACATGATCTACACCGGCCGGTCGCTCGACGACCTCGCCGTCGTCGTCCTCGACGAGGTCCACTACCTCCAGGACAGCTTCCGCGGCCCGGTGTGGGAGGAGGTGATCGTCCACCTCCCCGAGCACGTGCAGCTGGTGTGCCTGTCGGCCACGGTGTCGAACGCCCACGACATCGGCGACTGGCTCTCCACGGTGCGGGGGCCCACCGACGTGGTCGTGGAGGAGACCCGACCGGTCGAGCTGGCCAACACGTACCTGGTCGGCGACAAGACCAGCGACCGCCTCCATCTGGTCGACACGCTCGTCGACGGTCGGCCCAACCCGGAGGGCGAGCGCTTCGACACCGACGTGCGCCAGCCCCGCAGCCGTGGGCCGCACGGGCGGGGCGGCCGGGGTCGGGGCCGGCCACGGAGCCCGTGGTACACGCCGAACCGGCTCGACGTGCTCGACGTGCTCGAGGACGACGAGCTCCTGCCGGCCATCGTGTTCATCTTCAGCCGGGCCGCCTGCGACGACGCGGTCAAGGGCTGCCTCGACGCCGGGGTGCGCCTCACCACGGAGGAGGAGCGGGTTCGCATCCGGCGGATCGCCGAGGACCACCTCACCTCGCTCACCGACACCGACCTCGACGCCCTCGACGCCGACCGCTGGCTGGCCGGGCTCGAGGCGGGGGTCGCCGCCCACCACGCCGGGCACGTGCCGCCGTTCAAGGAGGCGGTGGAGGCGTGCTTCGTGCAGGGCCTGGTCAAGGTGGTGTTCGCCACCGAGACGCTGGCCCTCGGCATCAACATGCCGGCGCGGGCCGTGGTCATCGAGCGCATGACCAAGTTCAACGGCGAACGACGCGAGCTGCTGACGCCCGCCGAGTACACCCAGCTCACCGGGCGGGCCGGCCGCCGGGGCATCGACACCCATGGCACGGCGGTCGTGCTGTGGTCGCCGTTCATCACCTTCGGGCAGGTGGCCGGCCTGGCGGCGAGCCGCACCTTCGTGCTGCGCTCGGCGTTCCGGCCCACCTACAACATGGCCGTCAACCTCATCCGCCGCCACGAGCGCGGCGAGGCCCGCCGCCTCCTGAACCAGTCGCTCGCCCAGTATCAGGCCGACAAGGCGGTGGTGGTCCTCGAGCGCCGGCTCGACAAGCGCCGCCAGGCGCTGCGCCAGGTGCAGGCCGAGGCGACCTGCGAGATGGGCGACGTGGCCGAGTACCGGGAGCTGCTCGGTGCGGCCGCGCCCCGACGTGTGCGCCGGGCCGAGGTCGAGCAGTCGCTGGCGTCGCTGAAGCCCGGCGACGTCATCGCCCTCGAGGACGGGCCCCGGGTCGCGGTGCTGTCGGTGGCGTTCCGCAAGGGCAGCGTGAAGGCCAAGGTGGTCACCGAGGCGCGCGACGTCGCCGTGGTCGGCATCGCCGACTTCGACCAGCCGCCCCGGCGGCTCGGCGAGGTCGACCTGCCCGAGCCGTACCTGCCCGACGACAGCGACTTCCGCGGCCAGGTCGCCTCTCGCCTGGCCCGCATCCGGGTGCCCGCCCGCGCCGAGCCGGTCATCGAGGTCCCGGCCGTGGACCATCCGGTCGCCCGGTGCCCCCACGTCGATGCCCACCTCCAGGCCTTTGACCGAGCCCGACGGCTGCAGGGTGAGGTCGACGAGCTGACCCGACGGATCGAGCGCCAGACCAGCACCCTCAGCATCCAGTTCGACCGGGTGCTCGACGTGCTCGAGCGGTTCGGCTACGTCGACGGGTGGGCGCTCACCGACCGGGGGCGCCTGCTCACCGGCGTCTACCACGAGGCCGACCTCGTGGTGGCCGAAGCCATCGCCGACGGCACCTTCGACGGGCTCGACGCGCCCGAGCTCGCCGCCGTGGCCAGCGTCCTCGTGTACGAGCACCGGTCGCCCGGCCCCGCGCCGGCCCCGCGGTACCCCTCCCACCGCGTGCGGGACCGCG
>CAZCJT010000377.1:0-3243 GCA_964498565.1 uncultured Acidimicrobiaceae bacterium | reverse complement strand
GGGGCGGACCGGCGCTCGAGGATGGCGAGCACCGGGGTGGTCGACCACATGCGGCTGTCGGCCGCGGCGGCTGGCGCGCCGCCGGCGAGGGGCAGCACGACGAGGTCGGCACCGGTGCCGGAGGCCAGGAGGTCGCCGAGCGTCTCGTCGGTCGCCATCTCCGTGAACGCGATGCCTCCCGAGGGGCTGGCGTGCCGGGCCGCGACCTTGGTGGCTGCCTCACGCACGTCCGCGGTGCCGACCATCCGCAACGACGCACCGTGGGTGCGGGCGATGTGCCGGGCGGTGCGGAACGTGCGGCCGTCGGGGTCGGCGAACGGCACCACGACCTGGCCACGGGGGGGCGGGCTGGCCCCGCGTCCCACCGGATCGATGAGGACGAGCACGTCGCAGTGCACGCCGTCCAGGACCCGCCCGATGGTGCCCCGGCCGAGGCCGCTCGGGCTGAACGGTCGCCGTGAGCTGAGGACGACCGCGTCGACGGCCAGCTCCTCGGCCACGTCGATCACGGCCCGGGCCACGTCGGTGGTGTGGACGGCGAGGATCACGGCGCTGGCTCCCGAGCCCTCGACGAACTGGGCCAGGGGCCGCAGGGACCGCTCGGCGCGATCCACCGCTGACCCGTCCACCGGGGCGGCCAGCACGTGGTCGTTGCCGACGTGGAGGGTGCGCAGCAGGACGACCTGGATGCGCTCGTCCTCGACGTCGACCGACGCCAGCGCGGTGTGGATGAGCTCGTAGGCGTTGTCCATCGACGCCACGTGCACGAGGACCTTGACCGACCCGTCGTCCTCGCCCGCCGCGGCCGACACCTCGGCGTCCATGTCCGGCCGGAGCAGCGTCAGGATCGGCGTGGTCATGAACGTGGTGACCAGCGCCATGATCACGAGGATGGCGAACAGGTTCGGGGGGATGACCCCGAGCTCCAGTCCGATGTTCAGGATCACCAGCTCGGTGAGCCCCCGGCAGTTCATGAGGATGCCCAGGCTCAGCGAGTCCCGCCAGCCCATGCCCACGGCCTTGGCGGCGAGGGTGCTGCCGCCCCACTTGCCGGCGACGGCGACGGCGAGCACGAGGCCGGTGTAGAGCCACAGCTCGGGGTCGGTGCCGAGCGCCAGCACGTCGGTGCGCAGGCCGCTGAACGCGAAGAACAGGGGCAGCAGGAACACGACGGAGAAGTCCTCGAGCTTCTCGAACAGCTCCTCGGTGAGCTCCGCCCGCTGCGGCATGATCGCCCCGAACAGGAAGGCGCCGAAGATGGCGTGGATGCCGATGCGATCGGTGGCCAACGAGCTCAACATGAGTCCGGCGAAGATCGTGGCGATCACCGTTCCCGACAGCCGGCCCTGGTCCTCGTGGATCGTCGCCAGCCGCCCCAGCAACGGTCGCACGATCAGCACCATGCCGGCGATGAACAGGATCGACAGGCCCACGGTCGGCAGGGCCGAGGCGGCGCTGTCGGCCTTCGCCACGGTGACGACGACGGCGAGCATGCACCATGCCGTGACGTCGTCGATGGCCGCGCAGGTGATCGTGACCGCGCCGAGCTTGGTGCGGTGCAACCCGCGCTCGGTGAGTATCCGGGCCAGCACCGGGAACGCCGTGATGCTCATCGACGCGCCCATGAACAGCGCGAAGGGCAGGAACTCGCCTTCGGCCGATCCGAGGTTGGGGAAGATGACCAGCGCCAGCGCGATGCCCGACAGGAACGGGGCGATGATGCTGGCGTGGCTCACGAGGGCGGCGGCGTGGCCCTGGCCCCGGATGAGCCGCAGGTCGAGCTCGGCCCCAACGAGGAACATGAAGAAGACGAGGCCGACCTGGGCGAAGACCTCGATGAAGGGCATCACGTCGTCGTTGAAGACGTAGTCGGTCGCCGCCGGCCACAGGGCGCCGAGGACGGTGGGCCCGAGGATGACGCCGGCGACGATCTCGCCGACCACCTGGGGCTGCCCGAAGCGTCGGAACAGCCCGCCGACGAGGCGGGCGGCGACGATGACCACCGCGATGGCGAGGAGGAGCTTCCAGAAGACCTCGTGGGTGTCCACGTGGCCCTCCTCGATGCCGGTCTCACCGGCTGCGGCCCGCGGGGCCGTGAGGCCGCGGCCGAGATCGAGCAGCCAGAGCATGATGGCGATCGCCCCGCCGATGGCCACGGCGTAGACGGCGAAGATGCTCCGGTGCGACGTGCTGGCGAACCCGGTGCTCCCGTTGGGTTCGCTCATCGCCGTGCCTCCACCGTGGGGGCGCACGCGGGCACGACCGCGACATGGGCCGCCACCGCCTGTGTGGCGCGCCGGACGGCTCGTACCGTCCGTCGGGGGGACCCGGCGGGGACCACCACCAGCGGCCGCAGCCCCCGCTCCACATCCCGCTGGAGCCGGTCGCCGAGGGTGGACAGCAGGCCCGACAGGTCGGGTCGGTCGGCGTCGCCGCGGGCGACGAGCACGTGGAGCGCGCACGGTTGCGGCACGCAGGGGGTGGACATGGGTTCTCCTCCGTTGATCGATCAGACGTGGCCCGGGTGGGCCGGGGGTCAGATCGATGACGGGGGAGCGCGGTCGCCGTTCTCGGCGGAGGGTGCGGGGAGAGGAGGTGCGGCGACGCTGGCCTCGACCACGGGCCCGGGCGTGCGTGCGGGCGCCGCCGTGGATGGGGCGGGTGGGGTGGCCAGCGCGTCGCGGAGCGCCTCCTGGGCGTCCTGCTCCTCCCGGCTGACGAGCGCTCGCACGCCGGGCAGCACCACGGAGGAGTCCTCGTGGTCGATCGTCCCGGCGCCGTCGACCTCGGCCGTCGCCGCTCCGAGATCGAGGTCGTCGGCGACGGCGGCGCGCACCATGCCGCGTGGGGCGAGTGCGACCGATGCCAGCGCGGCGATCGCGAGGACCACGAAGACCTGCGCCAGCAGGCCGCGGGTGCGCCGCATCATCGGGGGTGCATACCCGGGTGCGAGCAGGACAGAACCCGCGAACCGCACAGGGGGTGCGCGGCCGTGCCGGGTCGACCAACGACACTGGGTCCATGGCGTTCGGTCAGCAGTCCGGTCCTCCGGCCACGGCCCGGCAGCTCCGCCAGCTCACCGAGCTGGTCGTGGCGGCCGGTCACACCGATCTGCGCGACGCGCGGGGGCCGCTCGGCCTCACGCAGCGCCAGGCTGGTGGGCGCTTCACCCGGGACGAGGCCGACGAGCTCATCGAGCGGCTGGAGGCCGAGGTCGAGCCGGTCGGGACCGGTCCGGTCGAG
>CAZCJT010000376.1:0-3243 GCA_964498565.1 uncultured Acidimicrobiaceae bacterium | reverse complement strand
CACTTTCCGCGGATGGCCGACCTCTACGCCCCAATCGAGTCGGTGGATCCAGGCTAAGGCTCGTCCGTCGCTGCGCAGACCTCGTGCGCTCCCTCGCCCCGGATCCGGCGCGTCACGGTGCGACCGTGCGGCTGCAGTTCGTCAACGCCGCGAGATCGGGGGAACAGTGCGCAGGTGCCGATCGCTCGCATACGAGGCTTTGGCGGCTAGTGGATCGTTCTCACAGCAATTCACCGTTCGTCGACAGCAGCACTCGTGGAATTGTCTGTGCAAGGACTGACGCGACGCTCGACGCCTAGCGTCAGGGCGGTGAGCGACGAGGGGCCCCATGACCTGCCGATCGAGGTAGTGGCAGCGACCACCGGAGCAGCCCTTGGCATGGTGGGTGGACCAGTAGGCGCGGTTGCCGGAGCAGCGGCCGGTCCACTTGTCGCCCGGGGACTCGCTGCTCTTCGTAGCCTTGTCGATGCCCGTCGTCAGCAGAACGGCGCGTACGTGATTGGCCGGGCCGCCGAAGAAGCTGGGATCGACGAGGAGAAGCTCGTCCAACGCCTCCAGCGATCACAGGACCGAGCGGAGCTCCTCCTGCGATCGCTCCGAGCAGCGGAAGACGCAGGCCACCTCGATCGCCTAGTGGCTATCGCCCTGAGTCTGGCCGCCGTTGCCATGGACGACGAGGACAAGAACCTGCATTGGGAGAAGGCGCTCGTCGGCGTCCTCGGGGCCCTCGATGGTCCGCACTTCGAGCTTCTCCGGCGCTTCACCCTGTCTGGATACGAGAACAACCTTCAGGGGGAACCGTCATTGGAGGATCAACCGACCTCGGTGCTGAACGATGTGCAACTTGAACTTGCGCTGCCCGGCTGGCAGGAAATCTTGCCTACGCTGATCGCTGCTCTTCAGAGCCATGGTCTCGTGCGGGCCCGACAGTCCGGCGGGGGTGGCTTCGGGGGCGGCGGAGGTAGGCCGACCCACTGGGAGATCTCGGCGTTCGGCGAGGCCGTCCTTGCGCGGCTCGGCCAACTGGGGGATGTGCTGAACGAAAACGGGCGCTGACCGGCGCCTGTGGTCTTGGTCGAGGGAGACCCTGAATCCCGCGGCGGAGGGCGGCCTAGAGTCGGCAACCTGCGAAGCGTCGACCAAATCGAGGATCGCTACCCCGTATCGCAACGCCATCGCGATGGTCCGCCGGCAGCCCGAGCAGTCGGTCGGGGCCTGATGATTCCTTCAGCGCCAATCGGGACACCGTGCAACGGCGACGTGGACCTAGGGTCGGCTCCGTGAGCGCTTCAGCCGGAGCCTTCGACCCACGGGTCATGCTCGCCCTGGGACTGCACTCCCAACCAGGCGTGTACGCGCTACTGCTCGGGTCGGGTGTGTCAACCGGAGCGGGCATCCCGACCGGCTGGGGGGTCGTACAGGAGCTTGTCCGACGAGCGGCTGTGGCCCACGATCCGGAGGACTCAGACGCCATCGACCAGGCCCGCGCCGACCCAGCAGCATGGTGGGTCGAGAACGGCGACGGTGAGCCTCTCGGGTACTCGAACCTTCTCGCCGCCCTGGCGCCTACGCCAGCCGCCCGGCGAGGCCTCCTCGCCGGGTTCTTCGAGCCGTCAGAGGAGGACTTGGAGGTGGGCAACAAGGTCCCGAGCGACGCTCACCGCGCCATCGCTCAGCTGGTGAAGTCCGGTCACGTCCGGGTCATCGTGACGACCAACTTCGACCGTCTCATGGAGCGAGCGCTAGAGGAGGAAGGCGTTCCTCCGCAGGTCGCGAGCACGCCTGCGGAGGTCACGGGGTTGACGCCGCTTGCGCACTCGCCGGCGACCGTGCTGAAGGTGCACGGCGACTACGCAGACCTCGTGATGCGGAACACCGTCGAAGAGCTGGACAGCTACCCCTCGGAGTGGGACGAGGTTCTCGATCGAGTCTTCGACGACTACGGCCTGATCGTGTGCGGGTGGTCCGCTGAGTGGGACAGAGCCCTCGTATCAGCGATCAAGCGATCTCCGCACCGGCGGTACCCGATGTACTGGGACAGCAGGAGCGGGAAGGGGTCGATTGCCCGTCAGGTATTGGTTCAGCGAGGCGGCGTTGTGGTGCCAGCGTCCTCCGCCGACAGCCTGTTCGCCGACCTCCACAGCCGCGTTGATGCTCTCGACCGGCTAAAGGAAACGCCCCTGACCACCGCTCTCTCCGTCGCTCGATTGAAGCGCTACATTGCCGACCCCCGCCATCGGATCAACGCCCATGACCTCCTTATCCTGGATCCACCGACTCGATGGGTTGATCGGGTGGTGAAGGGGCCGTGTCGGCGGTCGTGATCCGGTGTCGAGGCGCGTCGGGTCAGGGTCGTGGGCGCGATCGGTTGTGGGCGCGCTGGATGTTTCTGCGGTGCTGCCAGTCCGCTGGCCGGGGCTCAGATCGGGACGGCGGGGACGGAGCGCAGGGCGTCGAGGGCGCGGGTGAAGCTGTGCCGCCACGGCCAGTTGGTGGGCATGCGCAGGGTGGGTGTCCCGGAGCGGTTCACGAGTCGGCCGGTCAGGTCGATGAGCTGACGACGGATGGTGCGGGTGACGACGAGCTCGTCGGGTCGCATGCCGCCGAGGCGGACCGTCCAGCGCATCAGGTTGTGGGCCAGCACGGCACAGGCGAGCCAGGCGGCGTTGGCGAAGAACACCCCGGACGGGCAGTGCTCCATGCCGGCGCCTTCTTTGAGGTCGCGGATGTTCAACTCGACCACGGCGTGGGCCCGGTGGTGACGGTCGACCTCCACGGCGGTGCCGTCCAGGTTCGTGACGAAGGCGTGGTGACGCCAGTCCGGCCACAGCTGCTGCTGGGCCTTGCCGGTCAGCCGGGTCCGGCGCACGACCAGGCGCACGGAACGTCTCTTGCGTCCCTGGCCGGTGGTGTAGGTGGTGTCAGCGACCTCAGCTCTGCCGCCGTCGGGATAGGTGATGTCGACCCACGCTGTGTCGTCGATGGCCTCGATCGCTGTGCGCATGCTGGGGTTGATCTTCACGGTCACCGACCAGGCCACGTCGAGGCGGGTGAGGGTGTCGACGAGTTTCCAGGCGAAGAATCCGGCATCAGCGCGCACGGTGATCGGCCCGGTGGCCCCGGCGCGGCGGACTCGGGCGATGAGCTCTTCGACGAAGCGGTTGTGGCCGCGCTGGGAGGAGCCCTTGCGCATCCGGGCATGGAGCACTTCACCAGTTCCCGCCAGGGTGGCGAGTAGCGGGT
>CAZCJT010000375.1:0-3251 GCA_964498565.1 uncultured Acidimicrobiaceae bacterium | reverse complement strand
CAGGCGCTCGAGCGCGGCGCGCACGAGGCGGCCGGCGATGCCGTGCGAGCGCACGTCGGCGCGGACCACCACCCGGCCGATCGACCACTCGGCACCGTCCTCGTGGAGCAGGCGCAAGGTGCCGGACACGCCGGCGTCGTCGGTGGTCCAGAGGTGCTCGGCGTCGGCCTCGTGGTCGCGGCCGTCGAGGTCGAGGAACACGCACGCCTGCTCGACGACGAACACCTCGGACCGCAGCCGGAGCATGCCGTACAGCACGTCCCCGGGCAGCTGGTCGAAGGTGGCGCGGTGCACCTCAGGCGTCGGCGTGGATCCCATGGGGGTGCGCAGCCTGCCACGGAGCCTCGAGTTACCCATCGGTAGTGTCGGCCCCATGGCTGACTACACCGCGCCCCTCGATGACATCCGGTTCGTGCTCGACCACATCGCCTCGCTCGGCGAGCTGTCCTCGCTCGAGGGGTTCGGCCACGCCGAGCCCGACGTGGTGCACGGGATCCTGGAGGAGTGCGCCCGCTTCATGCAGGACAAGGTGGCGCCGCTCAACCGGGTCGGCGACGTCGAGACCAGCGTCTGGCACGCCGAGGACAACCGGGTCACCACCCCCACGGGATTCATCGAGGCCTACGAGGACTACGTCGCGGCGGGCTGGGGCGGCGTGCCGTTCCCGGAGGAGTTCGGCGGGGGCGGCTTCCCGTGGCTGGTCGGCATCGCCATGCAGGAGATGATGACCGCCGCCAACGAGGCCTTCTCCATGGCACCGCTGCTCTCGCAGGGTGCGATCGATGCGCTGCTCGCCCACGGCGACGAGACGATCAAGGAGACCTGGCTGCCCAAGATGGTGAGCGGCGAGTGGACCGCCACCATGAACCTGTCCGAGCCCCAGGCCGGCTCCGACGTCGGGGCGGTGCGCACCCGGGCCGAGCGCCAGGACGACGGCACGTACCGCATCTCCGGCACCAAGATCTGGATCAGCTGGGGCGAGCACGACCTGGCCGACAACATCGTCCACCTGGTGCTGGCCCGCACGCCGGACGCCCCTCCCGGCACCAAGGGCATCTCCATGTTCATCGTCCCCAAGTTCCTGATCGGGGACGACGGGGAGATCACCGAGCGCAACGGCGTGGTCTGCCAGTCCATCGAGCACAAGTTGGGCATCAAGGCCAGCCCCACCTGCGTCCTCGACTACGACGACGCCGTCGGCTACATCGTCGGCGAGGAGAACCGGGGCATGGCGTACATGTTCACGATGATGAACAACGCCCGCCTGTCGGTCGGCCTCCAGGGCCTGGCCGTCGGCGACCGCGCCTACCAGGACGCCCTCCAGTACGCGAACGAGCGCCAGCAGGGCCGGGCCATCGGCGCGCCGGCCGGGGAGCAGAGCCTGATCATCGAGCACCCGGACGTGCGCCGGATGCTGCTGACGATGAAGGCCCAGCTCGAGGCGGCGCGAGCCGTCATCTACTACACGGCAGGCGGCATCGACCGGGCCCACCGCCACGGCGACGAGCAGACGCGGACCACCGCCCAGGAGCGGGTCGACATGCTCATCCCGGTCTGCAAGGGGTGGGGCACCGACCTCGGTGTCGAGGTCACCTCCACCGCCATCCAGGTGTTCGGCGGCATGGGCTACGTGGAGGAGACCGGTGTGGCCCAGCACTTCCGCGACGCTCGCATCGCCCCCATCTACGAGGGCACCAACGGCATCCAGGCGATGGATCTCGTCGGCCGCAAGCTGCCCATGCGCGCCGGCGGCGTCGTGACCGACCTGCTGGCCGACATCGCAGCGACCGTGGAGCGGGGCCGGGCCGCCGGGGGCGACCTCGGCGTCATCGCCGAGGCCCTCGCCGAGGCCCACGCCGCACTCACCGAGACCACGAACTGGATCATGGCCAACGGCATCGAGGACGTGCGCAACGCCCTGGCCGGCGCCACGCCGTACCTGCGCCAGTTCGGCATCGTGGTCGGCGGGTGGCTCCTCGCCGAGTCGGCGCTCGAGGCGGCCGAGCTGGCCGCCGGCGACGGTGGCGGGTTCAGCGCCGGGTTCCTGACCGCGAAGCAGGTCACCGCACGCTTCTACGCCACCCAGATCCTGCCCCAGGGTGCCGGCCTCACCGGCGCGGTCACCGCCGGGTTCGGTGACCTGATGGCGCTGTCCCCCTCGCAGTTCTGAGCACCCGGTCGTTCCGGGTCGACGATGGTGGCGTCGCGTTCAGCGGTGCTCGGCGAGGACGGCTGCCGCCAGGGCCGGCCACGCCTCGACGGCCCAGGCGCCGAACTCGCGGTCGGTGAGCACCACCAGGCCGAGGCCGACCTCGGGGTCCCACCACAGGAAGGTGCCCGATCGGCCGAAGTGGCCCCACGTCCGGGGGCTGTTCGCGTCGGCGGTCCAGTGCGGGTGCTTGCGGCCCCGCACCTCGACGCCCAGACCCCACGGGTTCGGGTCCTGCGCGCCGTAGCCGGGGAGCACGCCCGCCAGATCGGGGAACGCCGGCGTGGTCATCTCCTGGATGGAGCCGGGGGCCAGGAGGCGTCCAGCCCGGAGTGCCACGAGCACGGCGGCCAGGTCGTCGACGGAGGACGAGTAGCCGTGCGCCGGCGACCCGGTGGTGGTGGTGGCGCCCAATGCCAGGGGCTCGACGAGGGCGGCCGCCACGTACTCGGCCATCGCCATCCCGGTGCGGGCGGCGAGGTGGTCGCCCAGCACCTCGAAGCCGACGTTGGAGTAGATGCGCTTGCGCCCCGGTGGGCCGAGCGGCGTGCGATCACCGTCGGGCGGCAGGCCACTGGCGTGGGCGAGCAGGTGCCGCACCGTGGCGCCGGGAGGACCGCCGGCGTCCTGGACGTCGTCGTCGAGGTCGACGGTCCCCTCCTCCACGGCCACGTGCACGGCCACGGCGGCGAGCACCTTCGACACCGATGCGAGCCGGAACGCCTGGTCGGTGGGACCAGCCGTGGCGAGCAGCCCGTCGGGGCCGACCACGCCGGCGGCCGCGGTGGGGACATCCCAGCCTGCGATCTGGTCGAGGGCGGCCATGGTCAGCCAGCGCCCCACAGCGTCGTGTGGTCGGCGGCGTCGCGACCGGCGTCGGTGAGCGTGCGCATCGGCGGCGATGGTAGGCACGCCTCGTGGCCACCACCTTCGAAGCGGCCGTGCTCGCCGTGCTCGATGCGTTGCCCGCCGGCGAGGTGATCACCTACGGCGAGGTGGCGGCGGAGGCCGGACGTCCCGGTGCGGCCCGGGCGGTGGGGCG
>CAZCJT010000374.1:0-3264 GCA_964498565.1 uncultured Acidimicrobiaceae bacterium | reverse complement strand
CGCTGGCGGTCATGGAGGCGCTCGCCGACTTCGGCGCCGTCGACCTACTCGGCGTGCAGGCGCTCACCAGCGTCATCTACCGGGTCTGGTACGGCGCCTTCGACCAGGCGGCCGCCCTCCAGCTGGCCACCGTGCTGGTGGGCCTCGCCCTCACCATGGTGAGCATCGAGCGGCTGCTGCGGGGCCGGGCCCGGTACCACCAGAACCTCGGCACCGGTGACGCCGTCATCCCCAAGCCACTGCGGGGCTGGCGTCGCTGGGCCGCCGCCGTCCCGGGCACCGTCGTGCTCGCCCTCGTGTTCGCCATCCCCGTCATCCAGCTCGTCGCCTGGTCGATCGAGACGGTGGCCGAGGACCAGCTGGGCGACGGGCTCGCCTCGGCGGCGCGCAACACCCTGGTGCTCGGTGCGCTCGCTGCGGTGGTGGCCGTGCTCACCTCCACGGTGGTCGTGTACGGCCAGCGCACGCAGCCGTCGCGCCTCGGTTCGGTCACCGCCCGGCTCGCCACGCTCGGCTACGCCGTGCCCGGGACCGTGGTCGCCGTCGCCGTCTACGTCCCCCTCGTGTGGTTCGACCGGCGCGCCATCGACCTCACCGACGCCGTGCTCGATCGCGGCACGCTGCTCTTCACCGGCACGATCCTCGGCCTGCTCGTCGCCTACCTCGTCCGGTTCCACGCCCTCGCCTACTTCGCCGTCGAGTCCCGCATGAGCCGGATCGGCACCAACCTCGACGACGCGGCCCGGGCCCTCGGCGCCGACCGGGCCCGCATCCTCGCCGACGTCCACCTCCCCCTCCTGCGCCCCGGCCTGCTCACCGCGGCCCTGCTCGTGCTGGTCGAGGTGATGAAGGAGCTGCCCGCCACCGCACTGCTGCGCCCGCTCGGCGGTGACACCCTGGCGATCACCGTGTGGGAGGCGACCAAGGACTCCCGCTTCGACGTCGCCGCCCTGCCCGCGCTGCTCATCGTCGCCGTCGGCCTGCTGCCGGTGATCATGCTGGTCCGCCTCCTGCGCAGCAGCGGCTGGCAGGAGGCCGCCGAGGGGATCTGAGCTCGCCGCGGCCCGTCAGCCGGTGGGCTGCCCGGCCAGGACGCCCTCGATCACGACGGCCACGCCGTCGTCCATGTGGTGCTCGGTCTGGTCGTCGGCTGCCTCGATGGCGTCAGCGACCGCGTTGCCCATGGCCACGCCCCGGCCCGCCCAGCGGAGCATCTCGCTGTCGTTGCGGTTGTCGCCGAGCGCGACCACCTGGCTCGCGTCGATGCCGAGGCGGCCGCACACGACGGCGAGGGCCGCGGCCTTGTGCACGCCGGCGCCGGTGATCTCCACCGTGTCGATCCCCGAGTAGGTGGCCAGCACGTCCTCGGGCACGGCCGGTTCGAGCAGCTCGAGCAGGGCCTCCTCGTCGAGCCGTGGGTGGCGCACCAGGAGCTTCAACATGCCGTCGCCCAGGGGCGGCCGGACGTCCTCGTGGTCGGGGTAGTGCTGGGCGACGTCGGGACGCATGTCGGCGTAGGTGCGGTCGAAGCCGAACCCGCCGGTGACCAGCTCCCATGCCAGGCCGGCGTCGGGGACGGTGGAGATGACGGCGTCGAGGAGGGCCGCCACCGTGCCGGCCGGGAAGGCGAAGACGTCGGTATCGGCCTCGCCGACGATGTCGCGCACCAGCGCGCCGTTCGAGCAGACCGCCGTGGTGATCTCGCCGGCCGGCGCCAGGAGCGGCACGGCGGAGCGCCAGCCACGACCGGTGGCGGCCACGACGGTGATGCCGGCGGCGTGGGCGTCACGGATGGCGGCCAGCGTCCGGGACGAGATGGTGCCGTCGGACCGCAGCAGCGTGCCGTCCATGTCCGTGGCGATGAGGCGCACGCCTCGTTCGGTCATCCGACCGCTGCGGCAGCGAGCACGGCCCGGGTGGCGGCGATCTCGTGGGGGTCGGCGCCCATCACCACGGCGGTGAAGTCGGTGGCACCGGCCTCGGCCACCCGGCCGATGCCGTCCCGCACCTCCTGCTCGCTGCCCACGAACGAGAGGTCCTCGAGGCCGTGGATGCCTTCGATGTCGAGCATGGCCCGGTACGACGGCAACGTGGCGTACCCGGCCAGCACCGTGGCGATGAACTCCCTCGCCCGTTGCGGCTCGTCGGTGACCCAGCACGGGATGCTGCAGACGATGGCGGGGGCGGGCCGATCGGCATCGGCGGCGGCCTCCCCGATCCGGGGGGCGATGTGGGTCTCGATCGTGCGGGGACCGACGCACCACAGGACGGTGCCGTCGGTGCGGGCGCCGGCGATGCGCAGCATCTGGTCGCCCAGGGCGGCGAGCATGACCTTCGGCGCCTCGTCGGTGGGACGGGGCATCGGCCCGTCGGCGGTGAGGCTCCACACCTCGCCCCGGTGCCGGACCACCTCGCCGTGCAGCGCCGGCATGAGGACGTCGAGGTAGTCGAGCATGTGGCGGATCGGCTTCTCCCACGTCATGTGCCAGCGCTGCTCGACCGCCGGCTGGTGGGACAGCCCGATGCCCAGCACCAGGCGGCCGTGGGTGTTCGCCTGTGCGGTGAGCGCCCCGGCGGCCAGGGCCATCGGGTGCTGCAGCCAGGTGGGCACGACGGCGGTGCCGAGCTGGATGACGTTGGTGGCCGGCCCGGCCGCTCCGAGCACGCCGAGCGCGTCGGCCATGCCCGTCTGGGCCAGCCAGTAGGAGGCGAAGCCCTCGGCCTCCGCGGTGACGATGTCGGTGGTGATCGTGCCGATGTCGGGTCGGGCGAGCAGCGGCGACCCGTTCATGCCGATGCGCATGGCCGGACCCTACGCCCGGCCCTCGGCGTCAGATGAGCGCTTCCACGAGGTAGGGACCCTCGGTGGCGAGGCCGCGCTCGAGACCGGCGCGCAGCTCCTCCACCGTGGTGGCCTGCATGCCCTCGACACCGAAGCCGTCGGCCAGCGACACCCAGTCGAGGACGGGCGAGCCGAGGTCGGTGAGGGAGCGGGCCTGGGGACCGGGGTCCTCGTTGCCGGTGCGGTGCAGCTCCATCTGCAGGATGCGGTACGCCCGGTTGGCGCAGACGACCACGGTGACGTCGAGGCCCTCGCGGGCCATGGTCCACAGCGACTGCAGCGTGTAGAGGCCCGAGCCGTCGGCCTGGAGGGCGATGACCTTGCGGTCGGGTGCGGCCACCGCCGCGCCCACGGCGCAGGGCAGGCCCTGGCCGATGGCGCCGCCCGTGAGGGAGAACGCCTCGTGCGGCGGCGCGCCGGCG
>CAZCJT010000373.1:0-3271 GCA_964498565.1 uncultured Acidimicrobiaceae bacterium | reverse complement strand
CATGGCGGCCCGCGGGCTGGCGCTGCTCGACGCCCGCCGGGGTGACCGGACGGGAGCCGGCAGCTGGACCGACGAGGCGAGGTCCCGGTGCACACGGGTGCCTGACCGCTACCAGTGGGTCCACGGGCACGTGCTCGATGCCACCGTGGGGATCGCCATCGACGCCGGCGACGTCGAGCGCGCGACCCGGACCAACGCCGTGCTCGCCGCCCTGGCCGCTCGGGGGGAGATGGCAGAGCTGGTGGTCCGCTCCCGCCTGCACGCCGCTCGCCTCGGTGACACGGGGGCGCTGTCCGTGGCCCGGCGGCTCGCCGACGACATCGACAACCCGGCGCTGCGAGCGCTGGCCGCCGGGGGTGGGCCCGATCCGGCACCCGGCTAGCTCGGGCTACGGCTGCTCGGGCTTGAGCGTGGGGAAGAGCACAACGTCGCGGATGCTGGTGGTGCCGGTCAGCAGCATCACCAGGCGGTCCATGCCGATGCCCAGACCGCCGGTCGGCGGCAGGCCGTACTCCATGGCCCGCAGGTAGTCCTCGTCGAGGGGCATGGCCTCGTCGTCGCCGGCGTCCTTCTGGCGGACCTGGTCCTCGAACCGGGCCCGCTGCACGTCGGGGTCGACCAGCTCGGAGAACGCGTTGCACAGCTCACGGCCGGCGACGATGCCCTCGAAGCGCTCGGTGACGCCGGGGTGGTCCCGGTGCGTGCGGGACAGCGGCGAAACCTCCTCGGGGTAGTCGGTGACGAAGATCGGGCCCCAGAGGCCGTGCTCGGTCGTCTTCTCGTAGACCTCGAGGATGAGCTTGCCGGTGCCCCAGGAGTCCTCGACCTCGACGCCGTGCTCGGCGGCCACGGCGCGCACCTCGCCGATCGGCTGGTCCACGTCGAGGCGCACACCGATGGCGTCCTCGATGAGCTCGACCATGGGGGCCCGCCGCCACGGCGTGGACAGGTCGAGCTCGCGGCCGTCGTAGGTGAGCGACGTGGTGCCGTGCAGCTCCGTGGCCAGGTGGGCGACGAGCTCTTCGACCAGGACCATGATGTCGGCGTAGTCGGCGTAAGCCTGGTACAGCTCGAGCATCGTGAACTCGGGGTTGTGGCGGGTGGAGATGCCCTCGTTGCGGAAGACGCGGCCGATCTCGAAGACCCGCTCGAACCCACCGACCACGAGGCGCTTGAGGAACAGCTCGGGCGCGATCCGCAGCTTGAGGTCGACGTCGAGCGCGTTGTGGTGGGTCGTGAACGGCGTGGCCGCCGCCCCGCTGGCCACGTGCTGCAGGACGGGCGTCTCCACCTCGACGAAGTCGCGGTCCTCCAGCCAGCGGCGGGTGAGGCTGATGATGCGCGACCGCTGCCGGAACGCCTCGGCCGCCTCCGGGTTGGCCCACAGGTCGGCGTAGCGCTGGCGGTACCGCAGGTCGGTGTCGGTGATGCCGTGGAACTTGTCGCCGAAGCCGCGGCGGGCCCGGGCCAGGAGCACGAACGAGGTCACCTTGACGGAGAGCTCGCCCCGCTTGGTGCGCACGACCTCGCCGGTGGCGCCGATCCAGTCGCCGAGGTTCAGCTTCACGAACCGGTCGAACCCGTCGAGCACCTTCGACAGGGCGAACAGCTGGATCTCGTCTCCACTGCTCCCCTCGCGCAGGGTGGCGAAGGCGAGCCGCCCCTGGTCGCGCAGCAGCATGACCCGCCCGGCGACGGTGACCGTGCGGTCGGTCTCCTCCCCGTCGGCCAGGTGGTCGAACTCGGCGAGGACGGCGCCGACCTTGTCGGTGACGTCGAGGCGGTAGGGCGGCTCGAACGGCGCCTCGTCGGCCTGGGTCGGGTTGACGTCGTCTTCAGCCACGGGGGTTCTTCTCGTCGATGACCCGCAGGCCGTGCAGCGTGAGCCACGGCTCGTGGTGCTGGATGGTGGCCGACAGCGGGGCGATGAGGCCGGCGAGGCCGCCGGTGGCGACGACGGTGCAGGGTTGGTCGAGCTCCTGCTGGAAGCGGTGAACCATGCCGTCGACGACCGCGGTGAAGCCGTAGACGGCGCCCGACTGCATGGACTCGGTGGTGGAGCGGCCGATCACGTTGCCCGGCTCCACCAGCTCGACGCGCCGCAGCGCTGCCGCCCGCCCGTAGAGGGCGTCGAGGCTGATGTCGATGCCGGGGAAGATGGCACCGCCCATGTACTCGCCCTTGGCCGACACGGCCTCGAACGTGGTGGCGGTGCCGAAGTCGACCACGATGGTCGGCCCGCCGAACAGATCCCACGCGGCGACCGCGTCGGCGATGCGGTCGGAGCCGACCTCGCGGGGGTTGTCGTAGAGGATCGGCATGCCCGTCTTCACGCCCGGCTCGACGACGAGAGCGTCGAAGCCCAGGTAGCGCTCGCTGAACCGCCGCAGCGCGCCGGTGACCCGGGGCACCGACGAGCACACGGCGAAGCCGTTCACGTCCTCGGTCCAGCCGAAGCCGTGGAAGGCCAGGAACTCCTGGAACAGCAGGGCGTACTCGTCCGCCGTGCGCTCGGCGTTGGTGGCGACCCGCCAGTGGTCGAGGAGGGCGGAGTCGGCGGCGCGGTCGATCGGTTCCACGCCGGACTCGAGGTCGTAGAGCCCGATGACGGTCTGGGTGTTGCCGACGTCGATGACCAGCAGGTGCACGCGGGAAGCGTAGGAGAGGTGCCGGCCGGGGACCGATTCGGATCAGGCCGGACGGATGCGAAGCATCCGTCAACCAACCCCTGGGTTGGCCACGTCCAGGCCGATGTCGAGCGCCGGCGCCGACTGGGTGATCTGGCTCGTGGACAATAGGTCGACGCCCGTGGCGGCGTACGCGGCGGCGGTGTCGACGGTGATCCCGCCTGAGCACTCGAGGAGCGGACGTCCGCCGGCGTGCTCGGCCGCCCACGCTTCGGCGACGGCGACGGCTTCGGCGGCCTGCTCGGGCGTGAAGTTGTCGAGCAGGACGGCGTCGCAGCCTGCCGCGAGCGCGATGCGCAGGCCCTCGATGTCGTCGACCTCCACGTGGATCGTGCGGGCCGGCCAGGCGTGGCGGGCCCGGCGGACCGCCTCCTCGATGCCGATGGCGGCCAGGTGGTTGTCCTTGAACATGACCCAGTCGGAGAGGTTGCCGCGGTGGCTGGCCCCGCCGCCGGCGCGGACCGCCGCCTTCTCCAGCGATCGCAGGCCCGGCGTGGTCTTGCGGGTGTCCCAGATGCGGGCGTCGCCGCCCTCGGCGGCGGCGTCGGCGAAGCGGCTGGTGAGGGTGGCGATCCCGGACAGGT
>CAZCJT010000372.1:0-3287 GCA_964498565.1 uncultured Acidimicrobiaceae bacterium | reverse complement strand
GGCGATGGCGAGACCGGTCACCCGACGAGCGACAGCCCGCCGTCGACGACGAGCACCTGACCGGTGGTGTACCGGTTGCGGATGAGCGCCAGCGTGGCCTCGGCGCAGTCGTCGGGGGTGGCGCTGCGGGGCACAGGCGCCATGGCGGCGACCGCCTCGTGCATCGGGCCCCAGTCGGCGGTCCACGGCGTGTCGACCAGGCCGGGGGCCACGGCGTTGAACCGCACCGGGCCGTGGGACTTCGCCAGCAGCACGGTCATGTGGTTCAGCGCCGCCTTGGACATGGCGTAGGCGATGGACGAACCGACCGGCCGCACGCCGGCCAGGGACGTGATCGACACGACGTTCCCGTCGTCGCTCTCCTTCAGGTGCGGGATGGCCGCCTTGGTCAGCCACCACGTCCCGAAGACGTTCACGTCGAACGTGCGTCGGAACACCTCGTCGGTCAGCGCATCGAGGTCGTGGTGGGGGACGACCGTGGTCCAGCCGGCGTTGTTGATCAGGTGGTCGAGCCGGCCGAACCGCTCGACGGTGGCGTCGACGAGGGCGGTGCACTGGGCCTGGTCGCTGATGTCGGCCTGGACGTAGATGGACTCCGTGGGCAGCGACTCGGCGACGGTGGTGCCGGCCTCGACCGACGTGGCCGAGTTGACCACCACGTGGGCGCCGCCGGCGGCCAGCCGTCGGGCGATCTCCTCGCCGATGCCGCTGGAGGAGCCGGTGACGATGGCGACCCGGCCGGCGAACTCGCCGGCGGTGCTGCTGCGCTGATCGGTCATGGATCGCTGCCTACCACCGCCGCCCTCCACCCGGTGCGACTCCGGGGTACCGCTCCTAGGGTGCGAGGCATGGACATGGAATACCGACGCCTCGGACGATCCGGCCTCAAGGTCAGCGTGCTGTCGTTCGGCAGCTGGGTCACCTTCGGCCCCCAGCTCGACTCCGGCCTCGCCGCTGACTGCATGGGTGCCGCGTTCGACGCCGGCGTCAACTTCTTCGACAACGCCGAGGCATACGCCGGTGGCGAGTCCGAGCGCCTGATGGGCGAGGCCATCCGGAAGAACGGCTGGAAGCGCCACGAGTACGTGGTGTCGTCCAAGTTCTACTGGGGCATCCACGACGGCCCGAACAGCCGGCTCACCCTGAACCGCAAGTACCTGCTCGAAGCCATCCCCTCGTCGCTCGAGCGCATCGGCCTCGACAGCTACGACCTCGTCTTCTGCCACCGGGCCGACCCCGACACGCCCATCGAGGAGACGGTGTGGGCCGTGTCCGACGCCATCGACCGGGGCTGGGCCTACTACTGGGGCACGTCTGAGTGGACGGCGGACGAGATCCGTGCTGCGTACGAGATCGCCCAGCGCCACCACCTGCACGCCCCGGTGATGGAGCAGCCGCAGTACAACCTCCTCAGCCGTGGCAAGGTCGAGACGGAGTACGCCCGCCTCTACGAGGACATCGGCCTCGGCCTCACCATCTGGTCGCCGCTGGCGTCGGGCCTGCTCACCGGCAAGTACGTCGACGGCATCCCCGAGGGCTCCCGCGCCGCGCTGCAGGGCTACGAGTGGATCAAGGACCGCGTCACCGACGACGAGGTCAACGCCAAGATCCGCCAGTTCATGGGCATCGCCGAGGAGCTCGACGCCACGCCGGCGCAGCTCGCCCTCGCCTGGTGCGCCAAGAACCCCAACGTGTCCACGGTGATCACCGGCGCCAGCCGCGTCGAGCAGGTCGTGGAGAACATGAAGGCCATGGAGGTCCTGGCCCGGCTCGACGACGCCACGGCCGAGCGGGTGGCCGAGATCTTCTGACCGACGTGGGCGTCGACGTCGAGTTCCTGGAGTTCGACCCGGACGAGTCCGGCGAGGTGCTGGCCGCCATGGCCGACCTGGCCGGCGGCAGCGGCTGGCTCACCCTCGACCCGGCCATCGACGAGCGGTTCCCCCCGCCGGGGGAGAACCTGTTCGGCAAGATCGTGTCCGGTCGCGGCCCCGCCGTCCCACGGGCGACCTGGGTGCCGGCCGACGTGCAACGCCGGCGCCCCGAGCCCATGTCCGTCGGCATCCTGCACGGCACCGGCTCCGCCGCCGTGGCCCGGCTGGCCGAGAAGGACGTGGTGGTGCCGGAGCGCTGGCGCATCGTGTCGGACCACTCCAAGCGCGGCCTCGTCGCCTGGGTCCCCATCGACATCTCCCTCGACGAGGTCCTCACCTGGACCCTCAGCGCATCCGGGGCGCTGACCCGGATCCCCCTCACCGGCCGTTGGCGGGCGGCGGTGCACCGGCGGTAAGACTCGCCGGGTGAGCGACCCGACCGAGCAGGCGACGTTCGAGCAGATGATGGCCCTCGAACCGCACGGCGCCGACACCTACGTCGGCGTGGGCCCTCGCTACCCGTGGGGCGGCCTGTACGGCGGCCAGATCGTGGCCCAGTCGCTGCGCGCCGCCGGGCTGACGGTGGAGCCGCAGTACCTGCCCCACTCGCTGCACGCCTACTTCATCCGCCCCGGCGACCACACCGAGCCGATCCGCTTCGAGGTGGACCGGCTGCGCAACGGCCGCTCCTTCGTCACCCGCCGCGTCGTGGCCCGCAAGTCGATCGGCGCCATCTTCAACCTGGCCGCCTCCTTCCACATCGTCGAGGACGAGGCCGACGTCCAGGCCGTGTTCCCCGATCCGGCGGCCGGCTCACCCGACGACCACCCCTCCGACGGGTGGAGCCACGTGTTCGACCGCCGCCCGGTGGGCGACCTCCGCCGAGGCGACGAGCGGCGGGCCCAGGCGTGGCTCCGCATGGTCGCCCCGGTGGCGGACGACGCGCTCCTGCGGGCGTGCGCCATCTCCTACCTCTCCGACGACCTGCCCACCGACGGCACCATCGCCCTGCACCCGGACCGCACGCTCGTCCCGCAGGACGGCGACTGGGAGCGGACGTTCATGAACGCCAGCCTCGACCACGCCATCTGGTTCCACCGCCCCATCGACCCGGCCGAGTGGCACCTGCACGAGATGCGCGGCCACAACCTCACCGGGGCGCGGGGGCTGGCCGTCGGCGAGGTGTTCACGCAGGCCGGCGTGCACGCCGCCACCGTCGTGCAGGAGGTCCTCATGCGGCGGGTGCGCCCCCGCTGAACGGACGCACCCCGCGGATCGACCCGAGGTGGTCGATCTGCGCGATGGGAACGGTCAGCGAGGGGCCGGCTGGGCGCCGCGCACGAGGCGGCCGGGCAGCTCGCCGGTGGGCTCACCGTCGGCGTAGGTCTCCACGCCGGCGACCACCGTGTGGCG
>CAZCJT010000371.1:0-3299 GCA_964498565.1 uncultured Acidimicrobiaceae bacterium | reverse complement strand
GTCTGGGCCTTGCGGCGCTGGTCGCGCTCCGGGCCGCCGGCGACCACGTCGTCGACCGCGGCGCGCAGGTCGGCGGCCGACACCGGCTTCACCAGGTAGCGGACCGCACCCTCGATGCCGCCGCGCAGGCGGTGGTCGTCATCGGCGAGCGCCGTCATCATCAGCACCTTCACCGACGAGATGCGCTGGTCGAGGTGCGCCTTGAGCTGCTCCAGCACGGCCCAGCCGTCGACCTCGGGCATCATCACATCGAGCAGGACCACGTCGGGCACCTCGACCTGCACCGCGGCCAGCGCCTCGACGCCGTCGGCGGCGGTCATGACGCGGTGGCCGTCCAGCTCCAGCTGGAGCTGGGTCAGGTAGCGGATGTCGGGTTCGTCATCGACGACCAGGACGGACGCCACAGCCACCTCCTCTGCCCCGAAGGGGTGCGTCCATCATGGCGCGCGCCGTCTCGCCGGTGACGGCACGCCTCAGGTGACGAGCTCCTCGGAGAGGCGCACCCGCTCGACCCACTCGTGCGGCTCGCGGATCTCGTCGAGCGTGGGGAGCCAGGACGGGCCCCGCCAGACCGGGGCGAGGGCGTCCTTGCCGCCGCCGAGGCGCTCGACCTCGGCGATGAAGTCCTCGCCCTGCTGGTACTGGTTGAGCTTGGCCTCGAGACCGATGAGGCGCTGCACCAGCTTGGTGAGCCCGGTGGCCGACGCCCGTCGGTTCCGCAGCACCCGCCCGAAGCGCTCGGCCGACGGCACGTGGCCCTCGCCGGCGCGGTCCATGGTGACGTCGCCGTGGCCCTCGAGCAGGCTCATCAGGCCGCCGATCTGGTCCAGTGCGGCCAGCTGCTCGGGACCGGCGAGGAGGTGGGTGATGCCGCCCTCGGGCAGCGGGCTGCGCCCGGCACGCACCTCGTCGAAGGTGCGCCGCAACGTCCGGAGCAGGACCATCGGGTCGAGGCCGGCCGAGGACAGGGTCCGGTCGATGAGGCCGAGGTAGTGCTCGCGCATCCACGGCACGCCGGTGAACTGGGCCCGGTGGGTGACCTCGTGCAGCGCCAGCCACAGGCGGAACTCACGGGGCGGGAAGCCGAACTTCTTCTCCAGGGCCAACACGTTGGGGCCCACGTAGTACACGAGGTCGGAGTCGGCGGCCGGCTCGTCGTCCGAGCCTCCGGCCACGAGGAGGTCGTACTGGCCGAGCACCCGGCCGGACATCCAGCCGAGCAGCAGCCCCACCTCGGCCGCCGCCGCGGCCCGCATGATCGGGACGGTGGGGCCGGACACCCGGGGCGCCATGCGGTCGCTGAGCGGCCCGAGGAGGCGCTGGAACGAGGAGATGTTGGCCCGGACCCACCCGGCCCGGTCGGTGACCTTGCCGCGCGCCGGGCCGGCGAGGGAGTGCAGGCCCGTCTCGGCGGCGACCAGCTCCTCGGCGAGGGCGGTCAGCTCGGCGAAGTCGGGCTCGAGGGACTCCCAGTGGTAGGAGTCCGCGAGCGGCTCACGACCTGCGGCCCGGACGGCGATGCGCTCGGCGAGCTGCCAGTCGACGAGGTCAGCCACGCGGCTGGTCGACCCCCGGGTACTGCGGCTTGACGACCTTGCGCAGGTAGAGCACCACGACCATGACGGTGGCGGGGACGACCAGCGTGATCATGAGGACCAGGGCGATCCACCAGTGCCAGATGATTGCGAGCATGAGCCGACTCTATGTCCGGATCACCGGTGCCCAGACATCGCCGCGCTCAGGTGCGCTCGGGGTGCCCGATGGCCTCGGCGATGCGGGAGCGCAGCGAGTCCGGCACCCGGTCGCGGCACTTCTGGGCGATGTACTGCTTGATCTCGGCCTCGAAGTCGAAGGCCTCGAAGCACGGCGGGCACTCCTCGAGGTGCTCCTGGATCGCGGCCCGCTTGTCGTCGGTGAGCTCCCCGTCGAGGAAGTGGTAGAGCTCGTGGAGCGTCTCGCTGCAATCGCCGTGGTCCATGGGATCTCGCAAGGGTCTCAGCCGGCGTTGGCCGGCTCGCTGTCGTCGGGAGCCTCATCCGTGCGCTCGGTGAGTCCCCGGGCGACGGCGAACTCGTACAACTGCTTCTGCAGGCCTTTTCTTCCCCGGTGCAGCCGGGACATCACGGTGCCGATGGGGATGTCGAGGATGTCGGCGATCTCCTTGTAGGCGAAGCCCTCGACGTCGGCGAGCAGCACGGCCATCCGGAACGACTCCGGAAGCGACTCGAGCGCCTCCTTCACCTCCGCCTCGGTGAACAGCTCGAGCAGCTCGTCCTCGGCGGAGCGGCCGGCCGTGGCCCCCTCCAGCCCGCCGAGCCGGCGGTAGAGGTACAGGTCCTCCACCTCGGCCAGGTCGGTCTCGTCGGGGCGGCGCTTCTTGGACCGGTAGATGTTGATGTAGGTGTTGGTCAGGATCCGGTAGAGCCAGGCCTTGAGGTTCGTGCCCTCCTGGAAGCCGCCGAAGCCGCGATACGCCTTGAGGAAGGTCTCCTGGACCAGGTCCTCGGCGTCGCTCTGGTTGCGCGTCATGCGCAGGGCGGCGCCGTAGAGCGAGTCCATCAGGGGCATCGCCTGCGCTGCGAACGTCGCCTGGTCGGCCATCGGCGTCGACCATAGGCGCGGTCGGCGCGGTGCGGTGAAGTCCCGGGGCCAGGCGGCCGGGAGGCCGAGGCGACCGCGCCGGCGGGGGCGGCGGTCTGCGAGCCCGAAGTGGGAATTGAACCCACGACCTACGCTTTACGAGAGCGTCGCTCTGCCGACTGAGCTATTCGGGCGGGACCGGAGATCGTAGCGCGAGCCGTCCGGGCCACCAGATCCTCCCCCGGCCGGTCAGAGCGGTGCGAGGCCGATCACCAGGGCCTGGAGCACCAGCGCCTCGTTCGGGTTCCTGACCAGCGCCTCCGCCGCGGCCTGCACGTCGCGCAGCGCTACGAGGTGGGGCGTCGGGTCGCCCGCGGTGGCCAGCCGGTCGCGGTACTCGCCGGCCAGGACGGCGAGCCCGAAGCGGATCTCGGCGTTGCGGTGGCGGCGCACCTCGCGCTTGTGCTTCTTCTCCAGCTCCTTCAACGGCGTGGCCCGCATCCCGTAGGCCTCGATCTGCTCCTCGAGCGAGACGCGCTCGGCCTCGTGGCGCTGGTCCAGGGCCCCTTGGGCCGCGTCGATGTGGGCGACGACCTCGTCGACCAGCGCAGCGGCGGTGTGCCCGGTGCCGTCGACCCGGTGCGGGATCGACGCCCACGAGTCCCGGCGCACCACCAGCGACGGGTCGCGGGCCAGCAGCCGGGCGCGGTGCAGGTCGC
>CAZCJT010000370.1:0-3325 GCA_964498565.1 uncultured Acidimicrobiaceae bacterium | reverse complement strand
AGACGATCGACGTCGTGGTGGAGATCCCGCGCGGCAGCCGGAACAAGTACGAGTACGACCACGAACGCCACGTGTTCAAGCTCGACCGGCGCCTCTTCTCGGCCACCGTGTACCCCGCCGACTACGGGTTCATCCCCGACACCCTCGGCGAGGACGGCGACCCCCTCGACGCCCTCGTCATCATGGAGGAACCCACCTTCCCCGGCTGCTGGATCACCGCCCGCCCCGTCGGCGTCTTCTGGATGACCGACGACGCCGGCCCCGACGCCAAGATCATCTGCGTCCCCGCCGACGACCCGCGCTGGGAGCGCGTCCCCGAGATCGAGGACCTCCCCGCCCACCTCCGCGAGGAGATCCAGCACTTCTTCACCGTCTACAAGGACCTCGAGCCCCACAAGTTCTCCTCCACCCGCGGCTACGAGGGCTCCGAGGCCGCGTGGACCGAGATCCGGGCCGCGTTCGAGCGCTACGAGCCCGTATCCGAGCACCCGACATGACCGCCCTCACGTTCGTGGGGGGGTCGACTCGCCGCGACAGGCGGGCGTCCGGTGCTCAGCCGCCCTTGCCCGGCACCACTCGGTAGGCGTCGTAGACGGAGTCGATCGCCCGGATGCTGGAGATGGCCGAGTCGAGGTGGGCGGGGTCGCCGAGCTCGAACTCGAAGCGCATGGTGGAGACCCGGTCGCTGCCCGTGGTGGTGGACGACGCCAGGATGTTCACGTGGTGGTCGGACAGGGCCGAGGTCACGTCGCGGAGCAGACGGGCCCGGTCGAGCGCCTTCACCTCGATCGAGGCCACGTAGACCCCGGCCGAGTCGCCGTCCCACTCGACGTCGATGAGGCGGTCGCGCTGACCCATGCCGAGGGACACGGCGTTGGCGCAGTCCGATCGGTGGACCGAGACGCCACGACCGCGGGTGATGAAGCCGACGATCTCGTCGCCGGGCACCGGCGTGCAGCAGCGGGACAGGCGGACCATGACGTCGTCGAGGCCCTCGACGTGCACGCCCGTCTTGGACCTGCGGGCCCGTGACCGGGACGGGCGGTCGTGCACCAGGTTGGTGGCGAGCTGCTCGGGCTCCATGACGTCGGTGTCGTGGAGCGCCTTCACCACCCGGCCGGCCACGGACTTGGCCGACAGGTGGTGCTCGCCGATGGCGGCGTAGAGCGAGTCGAGGTCGGTGTAGTTGGCTTGGTTGGCGATCTCCTGCAGGGCTGCGGTGACCGGCTCGGTCTTGATGGGGACGTTCTCCCGGCGCAGCGCCTTCACCAGGTCCTCGCGGCCCGTCTCGATCGCGTCCTCCCGGCGCTCACGGGAGAACCACTGGCGGATCTTGTTGCGGGCGCGGGGGCTGACCACGATCTGCAGCCAGTCCCGCGACGGCCCCGCGCCCTCGACCTTCGAGGTCACGATCTCGACGGTGTCACCGGAGCTGAGCTCGGTGTTCAGGGGCACCAGGCGGCCGTTCACCTTGGCCCCGATGCAGGTGTGGCCGACCTCGGTGTGAACCGTGTAGGCGAAGTCGATGGGCGTGGCGCCCCTCGGGAGGGTGATGACCCGGCCCTTCGGGGTGAAGGCGAAGACCTCGTCCTGCTCGAGGTCGACCTTCAGGTTCTTCATGAACTCGTCGGGGTCGGTCGACTCGGCCTGCCAGTCGACGATGCGCGACAACCACGCCAGATCGTCGTCGTGGCCGCGCTCCTGCGTGGCGGTGGACGACTTGTACTGCCAGTGGGCCGCCACCCCCCGCTCGGCCCGGGCGTGCATCTCGCGGGTGCGGATCTGCACCTCGAGCGGCTTGCCCTGGGGCCCCACCACCGTCGTGTGCAACGACTGGTAGAGGTTGAACTTGGGCATCGCGATGTAGTCCTTGAAGCGGCCCGGCACCGGCTTCCACGTGGCGTGGATCGAGCCGAGCGCGGCGTAGCAGTCCTTCACCGAGTCGACCACGACCCGGATGGCAACCAGGTCGAAGATGTCGTCGAACTCACGCCCCTTCACGACCATCTTCTCGTAGATGCTCCACATGTGCTTGGGCCGACCGGTGACCTCGGCGGTGAGCCGCAGCTCCTCGAGGCGCTCCTCGACCTGGTGGATCACCTGGTGCAGGTAGAGGTCGCGCTCGGGCGTGCGGGTCGAGACCATGTGGTCGATCTCGGCGAAGCGCTTGGGGTGGAGGGCGGCGAAGCTGAGGTCCTCGAGCTGCTGGCGCACGCTCTGCATGCCGAGCCGGTGGGCCAGCGGTGCGTAGATGTCGAGCGTCTCGCGGGCGGTGCGCTCCTGCTTGAAGTGGGCCATGCCAGCGATGGTCCGCATGTTGTGGAGGCGATCGGCCAGCTTGATGATCAGCACCCGCAGGTCCTTCGACATCGCCACGATCATCTTGCGCACCGTGGCCGCCTGCTGCTGCTCCTTGGTGTCGAAGTGGATGCGGTCGAGCTTGGTGACGCCGTCGACGATGGCGGCGACCTCGGCGCCGAAGTCGGCCTCCACGTCGGCGAGGGACATGGACGTGTCCTCGACGGCGTCGTGGAGCAGCGCGGCCGCGATGGTGATGTCGTCGAGGCCGAGGTCGGCCACGATCTGGGCCACGGCGATCGGGTGGTGGATGTAGGCCTCGCCCGTCTGGCGGGCCTGGCCCTGGTGGGCGGCCGACGCCGCCAGGTAGGCGCGGGTGATGAGATCGGTGCGGGCGGTGCGACCGTGCCGGGCCCGGAACGCGGTCAGGAGCGGCGCGACCTCTTCGGCCGGGGGCGGACTGCTCCGGCGCCAGGGCAGGACCCGATCGACCGTGGACGGCACCGGATCAGCCTAGGTGTCAGCGGGAGCGGACCACTGCGGAGCCGCCGGCGAAGTTGTCGTGCGTGCCCCGCTTGAACGGGTCGTTGGCGATCGTGACGCCGATGGCCACCGCAGCCACGAACGAGAGCACCCCGCCGACGATCGGCACCAGACTCAGCAGCAGCCACCCGTTCCGGCGCAGGGCCACGTCCGGTGCCGGCACCCGGCCGTCGGGCCCGACCACCTTGAAGCCCAGCGCCATCTTGCCGACCGTCTGGCCGCGGGAGGACTCGAGCCAGACGGCGTAGGCGTAGCCCAGCATCGTGGTGACCAGCAGGTACACGAAGTTCTCCGAGCCGACGCCGCTGAAGCTGGTGGTGGTGTCGTCGGTGAGGACGGCGGCCAGGACGGCGTTGGGGATGAAGAGCACGAGCCCGTCGATGAGGCGTGCGCCGAAGCGGGGCCACGGACCGACCGGCACGAGCTGTCCTGGGGCGGTGGCCCCGTGGGACGCCTCCGTGGGCGGTGGTGGAGGGGGTGGGGG
>CAZCJT010000369.1:0-3326 GCA_964498565.1 uncultured Acidimicrobiaceae bacterium | reverse complement strand
CGGCGAGCACCAGCGCGACCCAGACGCCCAGGCCGAGGAAGGCGCGGATGCGCCACAGGCTGAGCACCCGCCGCTCGAGGGGGACCAGCCCGCCGGCCGCAGGGTCGGTCAGCGCAGGCACGGGCCGGTGTCGACCGGTGTGGCCAGGTCGCCGGAGAGCACGGCCTGGAGCTCGGATACGTCGAGCCCGTAGGCCACGCCGGGGTCGTCCGGGGCGATGGCGAACGCCACGCCGACGACGTTGCCGGCCCCGTCCACCAGCGCCGACCCGGAGTCACCCGGGCGCAGCTGGGAGGCGAGGATGAGCACCATGCGCTCGGTGCGCTGGCGGTCGTAGATGTCGGTGCCGAGCGCACGCACCTCATCGCCGACCTGGAACGGCTGGATGCGCAGCGGGGCGCCACCCGGGTAGCCGAACGCAGCCCCGGCCGCGCCCGGTCCCGCATCAGCGATGGGCAGCGGCGTGCGGTCGAGGCCCGGCACCCGCAGCACGGCCAGGTCGCGGTTCGGGTCGAAGACCACCACCACCGCATCCCGTCGGGAGCCGTCGGTGAGCTCGACCTCGGTCTCGGTCTGACCAGCGACGACGTGGGCGTTGGTGACGACGAGGTCGGCCGCCAGCGTGACGAAGCCGCTCCCCTCCTGGATCCGATCGCACGCGATGCCGCTCACCTTCACCGTCGACGGCGCGACGGCCGCCATGAGCTCGGGGCTGAGCTGCACGTCGGTGGGCGGGGGGCCGACGTCGGGCGCCGGGCGCATGGCGTCGAACACCCGAGGGAACTGGTCCTCGCCGACGAGCCGGCGCAGGGCGACGAGCGCGTCGGGCGCCGGGGGCAGCAGCCGGTCGACGCCGCGGGCGATCACCGAGTTGCGGGCCTGGCCGGCGAAGGAACCGGGCACCTCCGACATCGTGGGCAGCAGCAGCCACACCGCCACCGCCATGCCGAGCAGGCCGGCCACCGCACCGAAGGCGTGATCGACGATGGCCCACTCGGTGCTCGGCAGGCCGACCCGCATCCGGGAGCCCACGACCACGCCGAGGGCCTGGCCGAGGAACGAGCCCACCAGGAGCACGATGCCGCCGAGCAGCAGCAGGCTGGCCGGACTCTCCTGCTGGAACTCCTCGACCAGCCACGGCAGCGACCGGGCGGCGACGAACAGCCCGAACCCCATGCCGACCCAGGAGGCCGTGCGGGTCACGAAGCCGATGCGATAGCCCCCGACCATGGCGAGCGCACCGACGCCGAGGAGGATGAGGTCGAGCAGGTTCACGGCGCGGACCCGGCCCGGTGCGTCACTCCGCCAGCAGGCGGGCGCTGGTGAGGAAGCCGGTGTGGGCCACCATGCGGTGGTCGGGCCGCACCGACTGCCCTTCGATGTGCCAGGTGCGCTGCAGCACCTCGAGCGTCTCCTCGAACGCGAAGCGGGACTCGACGAGGGTGTCGCGCAGGCGCGACGCCTGGCCGATGGTGGGCGTGTAGGCCACGAAGATGCCGCCGGTGCGCAGGGCCTTCTCGGCGTGGGGCACGACCTGCCACGGCTCGGGCAGGTCGAGCACGATCCGGTCCAGGTGCTCCTCGTCGATGCCTTCGTAGCAATCGCGGATCTGCACGTCGTAGCTGCCCGCGACGGCGGGGGCGAACCGGGCGACGTTGGCCCGGGCGACCTCGGCGAAGTCCTCGCGCAGCTCGTAGCCGGTGATGAGGGCGCCAGCGCGGAGCATGCCCATCGACAGCGCGCCCGAGCCGACGCCCGACTCGAGCACCCGGACCCCGGGATGGATGTCGGCCATGATGATGATCGGCCCGATGTCCTTGGGGTAGATCACCTGCGCGCCGCGCGGCATCTTGAGGACGATGTCGTTCAGGGTCGGCCGCAGGGCCAGCAGCCACTGGCCGAGGGTGGTCCGGTACGTCGTGCCCTCCACCGACCCCAGCAGCTGGTCGTGGGCCAGCACGCCGGCGTGGCTGTGGAACTCCTTGCCGGGGCCGAGCGTGACCAGGTAGCGGCGGCGCTTTCGGTCGATGAGCAGGACGTCGTCGCCCTCGACGAAGCGCTTCTCCGGGTCGTCGCCGGGGATGGGACCGGTGACCGGCGAGGCCGTCATCGTGGGCCTCCCCGGCGCTCGCCAAGGGTCACCGGGACGGCGCCGGCGGTCCGCTCGACCAGCAGGCAGAACGCGCACACCTCGTTCGGTGAGGGCGATCCGCACCGCGTGCAGGACCCCAGCTCCGAGGTGCCCGAGGCCGCGGCCTCGGCGGCGTCCTCGGCGAAGCGGTCGGCCGCCCGGGCCAGGAACTCGTGGTAGAAGGCGTGCTTCGTGCCCGGTGACTCGGCCTCGATCGCGTTCAGCGCCTCCTTGTAGCGCAGGTGCTTGTTGCCGGCGGCCATGGGGCACTCCTCGACGATGTAGTCGATGCCGCGGATGACGCAGTAGGCCGCCATCTCCCGCTCACCGAGTCGGACGAGCGGCTTGATCTTGCGGGGGAAGCCGTCGCGTGCGGGCAGGACGGGCCGCTGGCGACCCAGGTACTCGGTGTTCCAGCGCAGGGCGTTGCCGAACAGCACGGCGGCCTCGTCGTCGAGGTTGTGGCCGGTGGCCACGGCGTCGTAGCCGCCCTCGATCGCGGCCTTGTCGAACAGGTGGCGCTTGCTCAGGCCGCACGCCGAGCACGGGACTCGCCGGGTCACCTGGGCGGCGGTGGGGACGTCGAAGCCGTGGTCATCGCGCAGGGAGGTGTGGTGCAGCGTGAGGCCCCGCTCGGCGGCGAAGTCCCGCGCGTACTGGGTCGAGCGGTCGGAGTACTCGCCGATGCCGAGGCCGATGACGAACCCGTCGGCCTGGTAGCCGAGCTCGAGGAGGATGTCCCAGACGGCGAGGGAGTCCTTGCCGCCCGACACCGCCACCAGCACCCGCTCGTCGGGTGCGAGCATGGCGTGCTTCTTGATGGCCCGGGCCACCTGCTCGCGGCAGAACGCGAGGAAGTGCTCGGCGCAGAAGTTGGCGTTGTGGGCCTTGAGGTCGATGATCGCCGGGCCCCGGCACGTGCGGCACTTCACGGCTCAGACGGCCCCGCCGGAGATGACGGGACGGATCTCGACCGTGTCGTCGTCGGACAGCTCGGCATCGCCCGGCACCAGCTCGCGGTTGCGGATGACCAGGACCGACTCGCGGTTGATCTCGAGCCGTCGCAGCAACGTGTCGACCCGCACCGGACCGTCGACGTCGAGCTCGCGCCGGGGGTTGCGCAGGAGCACCTTCATGCGCCATCCATCTTGGCTGCTGGCCGCGGTGGCGCGGCAGTCCACCCCTCGGTCAGCGA
>CAZCJT010000368.1:0-3344 GCA_964498565.1 uncultured Acidimicrobiaceae bacterium | reverse complement strand
GGGCGGCCCGCCGGCAGGCGGCGCCACGGGCGGCCCCGACGGGTAGCCGGGAAGGCCGGGTGGCGGTGGCGGAGGGGGGAGGTCGGGCACGTGGGTTCCCAGGGAGGTGGCCGGAACGGTGGACCGACGGTACTGGCTGCTCCCGGCGGTCCCGCCGTCACGGAGCCCCGGCCGGCGGACGTACGCTCCGGCGCCATGGCCCGCGTCGCGACCCAGAACATCGACGAGTGCGCTGCCGCCGTCCACGACGTGACCGCCGCACTCGGCCGGTGCGGAGCCACGGGATGACCGAGATCGGGGTGGACCCAGCTCGCACCCGGCTGTTCCACGTGAGCCCGGACAACGTGCGCCGCGAGGTGCCCGAGGACCAGCTCGGGGAGGAGCCGGGCTGGTACTGGCTGGACCTGCGCGAGCCCTCCGAGCGCCGGACCCACGAGCTGGCCGAGATCTTCCGGCTGCACCGCACCACGCGCGAGGACCTGCTCGAGCACCAGATCCCCAAGTTCGACGACCTCGACCGGTACCGCATGTTCGTGGTGCACGCCCTCGCCCCGGACGCCGAGGCCCTCCGCACGGTCGAGGTCGACGTCGTGGTGGGAGAGGACTGGGTCATCACCTCGCACGCCGGACGCGTGCGGAGCACGGAGGTGCTGGCCGAGCGGATCCACAAGCCCGACTTCACCCTCGACGGCCCGTTCCACCTGGCGTGCCGGTTGTTCGAGCTCGTGGGCGAGCGCTACCTGCCCATCCTCGACGACGTCGACACCCAGATCCTCGACCTCGAGGAGGGGGCCGTCGAGGGCCACCCGACGGTGTTGCCCGACATCCACGCCCTCCGGCGCGACATCGCCCTGCTGCGCCGCAGCCTCGCGCCCCAGCGCCGGATGCTCGAGCTGCTCATCCGGTCCCACGGCGACCGCACCGACCCGGCCGGTCGTGACCTCGCCGACGCCGTCGACCACCACGTGCACATGGTCGAGTCGCTCGACAGCGCCCACCAGATGGTGGCGACCCTGGTCGACACCTACCGCAGCGCCACGGCCGAGCGGCTGAACGAGGTCATGAAGGTGCTCACGGTGTTCTCGGCCATCTTCCTGCCCATGACCCTGGTGGCGGGGATCTACGGCATGAACTTCGTCCACATGCCCGAGCTCGACGAGCGCTGGGGCTACCCCATGGCGCTCGGGATGATGGCCGTGATCGCTGCCGGCCTGTGGATCTACTTCGTGCGGCGCGGCTTCATCGGCGGCCCGAAGCTCCGCCAGGTGCTCAAGCCGGCCCGGGCGGTGGGCCGGGCCGGCCGGGGCCTGGCCTCGGCCGCGGTCCTTCCCGTCGTGGCCGCCACCCGCTGGACCGTCGGTGAGGGCTCGACGCCGCCGAGCCCCCCGCCGACGACCGGCGACGACATCTGAGCGCTAGTCCGGCGTGCCGTCCCTGAGGAACCGGCGCAGGATCTTGCCCGACGCCGACTTCGGGATCTCGTCGATGAACTCGACGATGCGCAGCTGCTTGTAGGTGGCGACCTTGCCGGCCACGAAGGACTTCACGTCGTCCTCGGTGAGCTCCTGGCCGGGGGCGACCACCACGAAGGCCTTCGGCAGCTCGCCGGCCTCCTCGTCGGGGACGCCGATGACGGCCGCATCGGCGATGGCGGGATGGCTGACCAGGAGGGCCTCGAGCTCGGCCGGCGGGACCTGGAACCCCTTGAACTTGATGAGCTCCTTCACCCGATCGACGATCGAGAAGTGGCCGTGCTCGTCGAGCTCGGCGACGTCGCCGGTGTGGAGCCAACCGTCCTCGTCGATGGTGCTGCGGGTGGCCTCCGGGTTCCGGAGGTAGCCCTTCATGACCTGCGGGCCACGGACCCACAGCTCGCCCCGGCCGCCGACGCCCTGATCCTCACCGTCGGCATCCACGAGGCGGCACTGGGTGTTGGGGATCGTCACGCCCGACGAGCCGGGCCGGAAGTCGCCGGCCGGCGTGGCGTGGGAGACAGGTGACAGCTCGCTCATGCCGTAGCCCTGCACGACCTCGGTGCCGAGGCGCTTCGCGGCCTCCTGGGCCAGCTCGGCGCCGAGCGGCGCAGCGCCGGAGAAGACCTGGCGCAGCGACGACAGGTCGTACTCGTCGACCAACGGGTGCTTGGCGAAGGCGAGCACCATGGGTGGCACGGCGAAGAAGCGGGTGACCTTCTGCTCCTGGATGGCCTCCAGCGCCTGCTGGAGGTCGAAGCGGGGCATCGTGATGACCCGCACGCCGTTGGCGAGCAGGCCGTTCATCAGCACCTGCATGCCGTAGATGTGGAAGAAGGGCAGGGCGGCGATGGCGATCTCGTCGTCGCCGTAGGTGATGACCGGCCCGCACTGGGCGATGTTGGCCACCAGGTTGTGGTGCGTGAGCATCACGCCCTTGGGCAGGCCCGTCGTGCCCGACGAGTAGGGCAGCACGACGACGTGGTCCATCGGGTCGACCTCGACCTGCTCGATCGGATCGGCGAACAGCGACGTGAGGGCCGTGGTGCCCGGCGCCGCGTCGATCGTCACGATCTCGGTGACGGACGTGCCGTCGATGGCGGCCTCGGCCATCTCGAGGAACATGCCGATGGTGACCAGCAGGGTGGCCTCGGAGTCCTGGAGCTGGTGGCGGACCTCGTCGGCCGTGTACGTGGGGTTGATCGTGGTGTTCGTGGCCCCGGCGACGGCGACGGCGTGGAAGACGACGGCGTACTCGGGCAGGTTCGGGGCCATGATGGCCACGGTGCTGCCCGGGCCGACGCCCTTGGCCTGCAGGCCGCCGGCGAGCGCGTGGATGGCCTGCTTCAGCGCACCGAAGGTGTAGCCCCGGCCGCTTCCCACCTCCTCGATCGCCTGCCGATCGGCGAGCTCGTCGGCGCGGCGCAGGACGAACTCGGTGATCGGCACCGCGGGGATGTCGACGTCGGGGTACTTGCTGTCGTGGACGATGGCCATGGCCGGGAGCCTATGGGGCGGCATCAGGCCCGCCCACGGCGGCGCGAGGATGCGGGCGATGGACACGGACCCGTACCGCACGCTGGTCGCCCCCCACGACGCCGACCGACCGTGCCTGGTGCTGGCCGACGGGACGACGTGGACCTACGGTCACCTGCGTGACTGTGCCGCCGGGCTGGCCGGCGCCCTGCGGGCCGCTGGCGTGGGGACGGGAGACCGGGTGGTGGTCCAGGTCGACAAGTCCCCGGACGCCATCGCGCTCTACGTCGCGTGCCTGCGCACCGGCGCCGTCTTCGTTCCCCTCAACACCGCCTACACGCCGGCCGAGGTGGCCGGCCTCGTCGCCGACGCCGACCCGGTGCTCTTCGTCGGCCG
>CAZCJT010000367.1:0-3347 GCA_964498565.1 uncultured Acidimicrobiaceae bacterium | reverse complement strand
CCGAGCCCGAGCCCGAGCCCGAGGCGGAGCCTCCCGCCGACACCGCCACCACCGCCGTCGGGCCCGACCGCCCCACGCCCGACGACAGCTCGCTCACCGCCGAGGAGCTGGCGGCGCGCGCCGGCGTCGGCGTGGAGGCCGTCCACGAGCTCGAGGGGTTCTCCATGATCACGTCGCGCCGCGTCGGCCCGGACACCTACTACGACGCCGACCAGCTGCCCGTGGTCGAGGCGTGCCGAGCCTTCCTCGACCACGGGGTCGAGGTGCGCCACCTGCGCATGTACAAGATCGCCGCCGAGCGCGAGGCCGGCATGCTCGAACAGCTCATCATGCCGCTGCTCAAGCAGCGGAACCCCGAGGCGCGTGCCCGCGCCGTGGCGATGGTGGCCGAGCTGGCCGACGCCGGCGAGTCGCTCCACGCCGCCCTCCTGCGCCGCACCATGCACCAGACGCTGCCGTAGTCGGGGGCGGCCGCCAGACCCGGCACGACCGCCGGAGGCCAGCGGTAGGGTGGCCGATGATGACTTCGGAGATGGAGCTGGTCGGCGTCCGGGTCGACATGCCCTCCAACACCCCGGTGATGCTCCTGCGGGAGCTGGAGGGCGACCGCCGGTTGCTGGCGATCATGATCGGTGGGCCCGAGGCCCAGGCCATCGCCTTCGCGCTGGACGGCGTGGAGACTCGCCGCCCCCTCACCCACGACCTCATCACGCTGCTGCTCGACGAGCTCGACGCCCACCTCGACCGGGTCGTCATCTCGGCCCTGCGCGACGACGTCTACTACGCCGACCTGCACCTGCACGTCGGGGACGAGGACCACGTCGTCTCGGCCCGCCCGAGCGACGCCATGGCCATCGCGGTGCGGGTCGGCACCCCGGTCTACGCCGACGAGGCCGTGCTCGCCGAGGCCGGGTACCTCGACGTCCCCGACGAGGGCGACGCCGACGACCAGGACGAGGTGGTCGAGGAGTTCCGCGAGTTCATCGACCAGGTGAACCCAGAGGACTTCGCTTCCTGACACCCCAGGACGTCGGGAGGGGTCATCTCCCACGGGGTGGCCCTGCCCTATCGTGCGCCCGTGCCGTCCCGCGTCAGCCTCATGCGGGAGCGGGGACCCGGTGCCCGACGCGGCTCGGGACGGCCCAACCCGGTGAGCGCAGCCGGTCGCCTGCAGCGTGGCGTGCTGTTGCTCGGGCTGGTGACCCTGTTGGGCTCCGCCGCCTACGTCGCCATCGGCCTCGACGTGGAGGACGCCGTCTACCAGACGGTGCTCACCGTCGCGACCGTCGGCTACCGGGAGATCGGGCCGGAGGCCGTCGTGGACAGCGCCCGGTACCGCATCGTCACCATGGTGCTCGTCGTCACCGGCGTCGGCACCGCCCTGTACACGCTCGGCGTCATGCTCGAGTCGATCGTCGAAGGTCGGCTCACCGACCAGATCTGGAGGAGGCGCATGGACCGCTCGATCGCCACCATGTCCGACCACGTCATCGTGTGCGGCTGGGGACGGGTGGGCAAGACCATCGCCCGCAGCCTGGCCGGCACCGGCACGCAGGTGGTCGTCATCGACATCGACCCCGACCGCCTCGAGGGGATCGAGCTGGCCTTCATCGAGGGCGACGCCACCGACGACGCGGTGCTGGCCGAGGCGTCGATCGGTCGGGCCCGGGCCCTGGTGGCCGCGCTCGACTCCGACGCCGCCAACCTGTTCGTCACCCTCTCGGGGCGGTCGCTGCGGGACGACCTGTTCATCGTGGCCCGGGCCCGCATCGAGTCGGCGGAGTCCAAGCTGCTCCAGGCCGGCGCCGACCGGGTGGTGAACCCCCAACACATCGGCGGCCAGCGGATCGCGGCCATGATCCTGCAGCCGTCGGTGACCGACTTCCTCGACGTCGTCATGCACGACGCCGACATCGAGTTCCGCCTCGCCGAGGTCCAGGTGGGGGAGCGGTCGACCATCGCCGGCCAGAGCCTCCGCGACGCCCACATCCGCGACCGCACCGGTGCGCTCGTGCTCGCCATGCGCGACGCCGAGGGCCGGTTCCGCAGCAACCCGTCCCCGGAGACCGAGCTCCTGCCCGGCGAGGTCCTCATCGCCATCGGCACCCCCGATCAGCTGGCAGCGCTCGGTGCGGTGGTGGCGTCCTGAACCCGCCGTTGACGCCGCGCGCGGTCGGCCGTACCATCCCACCCGCGACACCCGCGTAATTCCACCGGTGTCGTCCCCGCCCCGGGGCAACGACGATGGAGCGAACGATGGCAGCGACCCACGCGGACGGCTTCTCGGGCAAGCGGGCGGCGGAGATCGTCGGCATCACCTACCGCCAGCTCGACTACTGGGCCCGCACCGACCTGATCCGTCCGTCGCTCGCCGACGCCGGCGGGTCGGGCACCCGGCGCCGCTACAGCTACAAGGACCTGCTCGAGCTGAAGGTCATCAAGCGCCTCCTCGACGCCGGCATCAAGCTGGAGTCGATCCGAGAGGCCTTCGTCTACCTCCGCGAGCGGCTCGGCGAGGACGTCGCCTCCGCCCACCTGGTCATCGACGGCACCAGCGCCGTGCTGGTGCGGGGCACCGAGCTCATCGACGTCGTCAACCGCTACCAGGGCCAGGGCGTGCTCAACCTGTTGCCCATGGACGGCGTCGTGGAGGAGCTCGACACGGCGGTGCAGATGTTCGGCGGTGGGACCCCGGTCATCCCGGCTGCGGCCGAGGGCTGACCCCCGGCTGGTACCGGGGCGGGCGCGCGCCTGCCAGGCTCGGCCCATGCAGCGTTCCCCCCTCGACGCCGAGCACCGCGCGCTCGGCGCCAAGCTGGTCCCCTTCGGCGGCTGGGAGATGCCCTTGGCCTACGGCGAGGGCACCGTCGCCGAGCACCGGGCCTGCCGGACGGGAGCGGTCGCCTTCGACGTCTCCCACCTCGGCACGGTGCGGGTCACGGGTCCCGACGCCTACGAGCGCCTGCAGACGACCCTGACCAACGACCTGGCCCGGGTCGGCCCTGGCCGGGCCCAGTACACCCACCTCCTCGACGCCGACGACGCCTCGGTGGTCGACGACATCATCGTGTGGTGGCGCGACGACGAGCTGTTCGACGTCATGCCCAACGCCTCCAACACCGACGGGGTCCGGGCCGCGATCGGCGGGGAAGACGTCACCGCCACCCGGGCCGTGATCGCCGTGCAGGGCCCGGAGGCCCGCGCTCGTCTCAGGGCCGTGTCGACGGACGCGGCGAGCGTCGGCCGGTTCCACGTGGCCGACGTCGAGTGGGAGGGCCACACCTGCACTGTGGCCGGCACCGGCTACACCGGCGAGGACGGCGTGGAGTGCGCCGTGCCGGTCGAGG
>CAZCJT010000366.1:0-3352 GCA_964498565.1 uncultured Acidimicrobiaceae bacterium | reverse complement strand
CGAGCGCCACGAGCAGGAGGCCGAGCGCCCGCTCCCGCACCGGACGTGGCGTGGCGCCGTCGGCGAGCACGTCGGCGAGGACAGGTCGGATGCCGCGGCGACGGGCGAGGACGACGAGGTCGGCCACGGCCAGGGCATGGACCTCGAAGCCGTCGAGGACGATGTCGTGAGCCAGCCGGTCGAGCTGGTCGGGGGTGGGGAGCTGGTCCATGCAGCGAACGTACGACCGTCTGGTCATCAGCACCAGCGGTTATCGCTGCTGCTGATGATCAGTTATGCTGATGACCATGGCGTCGCTCCCGGACCTCGAGATCCGCCACCTCGCCGCGCTGGTCGCGGTGGCCGACGAGGGGTCCTTCGCCCGGGCCGCCACCGCGCTGGGCTTCACGCAGTCTGCCGTGAGCCAGCAGATCGCCTCGCTCGAGAAGGCCGTCGGCCTGCCCGTCCTCGACCGCCCCAAGGGCCCTCGCCCGGCCGAGCTCACCCCGGCCGGACGGCTCCTGCTGGCCCACGCCCGCGACGTGCTGGGTCGGATCGAGTCGGTCCACGCCGAGCTGGACCAGCTGCGCCGAGGCGTCACCGGTCGGCTGGTGGTGGGCACGTTCCAGTCGGTGTCGTCGGAGATCCTCCCGCCGATCGTGGGCCGCATGCGGGCCGAGGTGCCCCAGGTCGACATCGGGCTGTTCGAGACCGACGACCAGACGGCGCTGGTCGACCGCATCTGCTCCGAGGAGCTGGACCTCGCGTTCACGGTCGACGCCCGGGACGGCGAACGGCTGCAGAGCGAGCTGCTCGGCTACGACCCCTTCGTCGTGCTGGTGGCGGCCGACGATCCGATCGGTGCCACGGCCCGGCCCGAGGACATCAGCGACCATCCGCTCATCGGGCAGCCCGACACAAACGTGTGCCAAGTGCTGATCGACCAGCGCCTCTCCGACGCCGGCGTCCGGCCCAACTACGTGTTCCGCTCGCAGGACAACGGTGCCGTGCAGGGCATGGTCCGCTCCGGGATGGGGCGGGCCATCATGCCGTTGCTGGCCGTGGACCCCGAGGACCCCGGCATCCGGGTGCTGCCCCTCGATCCGCCCCTCGCGTCGCGCACCATCCAGCTGACCCGCCACCTCGGGCGGACGCTGCCGCCGGCCGCCGACCGCTTCGCCGCCATCGCCCGTGAGGTGTGCGCCGAGCGCCTCCAACCCCAGCCGGCGATGGCGGTGTGACCCCTCCGGTCAGGACAGGCGAGCGAAGGCCTCGCACTCCCTGCTCGGACCGGCGACCACCAAGACGTCGCCCTCCTCCAGCACCGTGTCGGCGGTGGCGTAGGTGAAGCCCTGGTCGCCGGGCTTCACGCACACGACGGTGACCCCGTAGTGGGCACGGAGCTCCAGCTCGGCGAGCGTGCGGCCCAGGGTCTCGGCCGGAGCATGGGTCTCCACCATGGCGAAGTTCGGGTCGAGCTGGAACCAGTCGAGGATGCTGCCGCCCACCAGGTGGGCCACCCGGCGGCCCATCTCGTGCTCGGGGTAGACGACGGTGTCGGCACCCACCCGCTCGAGGATGCGCCCGTGGGCGGTGGTGACCGCCTTGGCGATGATGTTGGGGACGCCGAGGTCGGCCAGCGCGGCCGTGGTGAGGATGCTGGCCTCGATGTCGGAGCCGATGCCGACGACGGCGTTGTCGAAGTCGCGGGCGCCGATCTGGGCCAGCACCTCCGGGTCGGTGGTGTCGGCCTCGAGGACGTGGGTCAGGTCGTCGGCCAGCTTCTGGACACGACGGGCGTCGGTGTCGACGCCGAGCACCTCGAAGCCGAGCTGGGACAGCTCCATGGCCACGGCGCTGCCGAATCGGCCGAGGCCGACGACGAGCACCTGTGAGCTCTTGCTGCGCGGCGGGGACGACTGTCGTCCACGCGGCCGGCGGGATTGGTCAGCCAATGATCGGACGCTCCTCGGGATGGCGGTAGAGCCGGTCGTGCTCACGGAGCACGAGCGCGGCGAAGAGGGTGATGGGACCGACGCGGCCGATGATCATCAGCACGATGATCACCAGCTGCGAGGTCACCGAGAGCAGGGGTGTCAGGTTGACCGACAGGCCCACCGTGGCGAGCGCGGAGATGACCTCGAACATCAGCTCGGCCCGGCCGAGCGGTGAGGTGGCGAGCAGGAGCATGGTCGCCCCGATGACGACGCCGATGGCGAGCAGGGCCACCGTGAGGGCTTGGCGCTGCACGGCCTGGGGGATCCGGCGCTCGAAGACCACGACGTCGGGGTCGCCCCGGGCCTCGGCCCACATGATCCATCCGAGCACGGCGAAGGTCGTCACCTTGATGCCGCCCGCCGTCGACGCGCTCCCCCCGCCGATGAACATGAGCACCTCGGTGAGCAGGCGCGACGGTTCGCGCAGCTCGGCGATGTCCATGCTGTTGAAGCCCGCGGTGCGGGGCGTGATGCTGTGGAAGATCGAGTTGGTGACCGAGTCCAACCAGCCGAGCCCGCCCAGCGTGGCCGGGTTCGTCCACTCGAACCAGGCGAACAGCAGGGCACCGCCGAGGATCAGCGCGCCCGTCGTGCTCAGCGTCAGCTTGGCGTGCAGCGAGTACGCGTGGGCCCGCTGGCGGTTCCGGCCGATCTGGGACCACACCGGGAGGCCGAGGCCGCCGATGACGATGTTCGCCGCGATCACCAGGAGGATCACCGGGTCGGTGCGGTAGCTGATGAGGTTGTCGAAGAACAGGGCGAAGCCGGCGTTGTTGAACGACGAGACGGAGTGGAAGATCCCGAGGTAGGCGGCGCGCCCGATCGGCTCGCCGTGGGTCGTGGCCCAGCGGATCGTCAGGATGGCGGCGGCGGTGAGCTCGAAGACGGCGGTGAGCTTGGCCACGCTGAGCAGCAGGCGGCGCACGTCGGACATGTCGATGGCACCGGTCTCGGCCACGGCGATCAGCCGGTGCCGGAGCCCGAGCCTGCGGGCGAGGAGGGCGACGAGCAGCGAGGAGAGGGCGATGATCCCGAAGCCGCCGATCTGGATCAGCGCCAGGATCACCAGCTCACCGAAGAGCGACCAGTGCGACTCCGGGTCCACGACGTTGAGGCCGGTCACGCACACGGCCGACGTCGCGGTGAACCAGGCGGTGACGAACGAGCTCGACTCGCCGGGCTCGGACGCCATGGGCAGGCGCAGGAGCAGGCCACCGACCAGGCTGGTGCCGAGGAACGCCGCGACCACGTACTGGGCGGGGTGGCGGAAGCTCCGCCAGATCCGAGTCGCTCCGGTGCGTGGCACGGCGCTGCACGCTACGGCGCCCGGCCCCCGCCGTCGGCACCCACGCGGCGCGGGGCGCTAGGAGACCGGC
>CAZCJT010000365.1:0-3364 GCA_964498565.1 uncultured Acidimicrobiaceae bacterium | reverse complement strand
CCGCCTCGGCCGCGGCGCGCACCCGCTCGATCTCGGGCGTCTGGGCCCCGGCGGTCGACGGGGCGGCCAGCGACGCCGCGAGGGCGACCGTGACCACGAGGGGGACGAGGAGTCGGCGGAGCATGGTGGGGGCCGTCGGCAGGCGGACGACGCCACAGGCTACGGGTCGGACCGCGATGTTGCAATCCCGTGACGGACCGGTGGCTTGTCGCTCTCGTCGACGATCTCGCCCACGAGCTCCTCGAGCGCGTCCTCGAGGCTGACGATGCCGACGGTGCGGCCCTCGGCGTCGGCCACCAGCGCGAGGTGGACCCGGGCCTTCTGGAGGGCGAGGAGGACGTCGTCGACGATCGTGTCGTCGCGCACGATGGGCAGGCGGCGGATCTTGCCGAGCGGCAGCGGCGCGTCGCGCAGGGCCTCGGGCACGGTCAGGAGGTCCTTGGCGTGGAGGAACCCGAGCACGTCGTCGAGGCCGCCGTCGCCCACCACGAGCAGGCGGGTGTGGCCGCTGCGCACGACCTCCTGCTCGGCATCCACCGTGGTGGCGCGGCGGGGCACGAACCCGATGCGCTCGCGCGGCACGACCATCGGCCCGATCGGGGCTTCACCGATGGCGAGCGCGCCCCGCAGGATGCGGTCCTGCACGTCCTGGATGAGGCCCTCCTTCCGTGAGGCCGAGACCATGTCGGCCAGCTCGTCGGAGGTGTGGCTGTCGGAGATCTCGTCGGCCGGCTCGGCACCGAGGAGCCGGATGATGCCGTTGGCCAGCGCGTTCAGGACGACGATGACCGGCCCGAACACCCGCAGGTAGAGGCGGTTGGCCCACTCGAGGGCGAGCACCGTGCGCTCCGGGGCGGCGATGGCGATGTTCTTCGGGACCATCTCGCCGAGGACCATGTGGAAGAACACCACGATGGACAGCGCCAGCGCGAAGCCGATGGTGGTGGCCGCGCCTTCCGACACCCGGATCCGGTCCTGGAGCACGTCCTCGATGGCGTGGGCGATGGCGGGCTCGGCCACGTAGCCGAGGAGCAGCGAGCAGATCGTGATGCCGAGCTGGGCGCCGGCGAGCTGGCGGGACAGGTCCTTGAGTGAATCCATGGCCCGGGCCGCGGCCTTGCTGCCGTCGTCGGCCAGCGCCGCGAGCCGGGTGCGCCGGCTGGCGACCAGGGCGAACTCGACGGCCACGAAGAACGCGTTGGCCGCCAGGAGCAGGACGCTGGCGAGGAGGGCGCCGCCGTTCACTGCCCGCTCCGCTCGATGAGCGCGACCTGGGCCACCCGGAGGCGGTCGACCTCGCGGACCACGACGGTCCAGTCGCCGTGCTCGAAGCGGTCACCCTCGTCCGGGATGCGGCCGAGCGAGTCGAGCACGAAGCCGGCGAGCGTCTCGAAGGGACCGTCGGGGAGCTCGAACCCACAGGCGTCGAACACCTCGTCGCGGTGCAGGCCGCCGCCGAGCACCCACTCCCCCGGTCGCTGCACGCGGGTGAGCGGTGGCGCCGGGCGGTCGTGCTCGTCGTCGATCTCGCCGACGATCTCCTCGAGCACGTCCTCGAGGGTGATCACGCCGGCCGTGCCGCCGTGCTCGTCGACCACGACGGCGAGGTGGGTCGCCTGCTCGCGCAGCAGCACCAGCAGGCCCGACAGGCGCATGGTCTCGGGCACGACGAGGGGCTCGACCATGACGGACCGCACTGACGTCGTGGCCCGCTCGGCGAAGGGCACGGCGAAGGCGTCCTTCACGTGGCCCACGCCGACGATCTGGTCGAGGTCGCCGTCGTACACCGGGAAGCGGCTGAACCCGGTGGTGACGGCCCGGGCGGTGAGGTCGGCCACGGTCTCGTCCACGGCGACGCCGACGGTCTCCAGGCGGGGCACCAGCGCGTCGACCGCGGACTTCTCGGAGAACCGCACGGCCCGGGTGAGCAGGTTCACCGAGTCCTCGTCGATGGTGCCCTCCTCGCCGGAGGACCGGAACAGCAGGTCCAGCTCCTCGAGGCCACGCACCGAGCGCAGCTCCTCCTGGGGCTCGATGCCGAGCCGGCGCACGACCCAGTTGGCGCACCCGTTGAACAGCGCCACCACCGGCTTGACCGCGATGCCGTAGGTCCGCATGACCCGGGCCAGCACGTAGGCGGTGCGGGTGGGATAGGTGATGGCGAGCGACTTCGGCACGAGCTCGCCGAGCACCATCTGGACCGTGGTGGCGAGCGTCAGGGCCACGACGATCGAGACCCCTCCGGCGCTGCCCTCGCCGATCACGGCGGCGATGGGGCCTTCGAGCAGCGCTGCGATGGTCGGTTCGGCGATGAAGCCGAGTACGAGCGAGGTGATCGTGATGCCGAGCTGCGCGCCGGAGAGGTGGTACGAGAGCCGGCGCAGCAGCTTCTCGGTCAGCTTGGCCGCGGCCCGTCCCTGCCGGGCGTGGCGGCTGACCCGGCCACGGTCGACGGCCACCAGGGCGAACTCGTTGGCCACGAACGCAGCGTTGGCGAGGATCAGGACGGCGACAGCGAGCAGGCCGAGTGCGGTTTCGATGGGGCACAGGGTACAAAGGCCGGGTGCGGCGCCAGCCACCACCTGATGCGTCCGACGCGGTGGTCGAGCTGCGCGGCGTGGACGTCGCGGTCGACGGCATCCCGGTCCTGCACGACCTGGACTGGACGATCCGCCGAGGCGAGCGCTGGGTGATCGTCGGGCCGAACGGCTCAGGCAAGACCACCCTGCTGCGCCTGCTGTCGTCGTGGCTGCGCCCCTGGTCGGGGCGGGCCGTCGTGCTGGGCGAGGTGCTGGGACGCACCGACATGCGGGCCTTGCGGCAGCGCATCGGGTACACCAGCCAGGCGCTCACCGATCTCCTGCGCCCCACGATGACGCCGCACGAGGTGGTGCTGGCCGCCCCGAACGGCGCGCTCGAGACCTGGTGGCACCGCTACGGCGACGACCAGCACGAGGACGCCTCGGCGCAGCTGCGGACCTTCGGCATCGACGCCGATGCCGAGCACCGCCAGCTGCGGACACTGTCCTCCGGCGAGCGCCAGCGGGTGCTGCTCGCCCGCGCCTTCACCGGCCGGCCCGGCATCGTCATCCTCGACGAGCCGACCGCCGGCCTCGACGTGGGCGGCCGCGAGGACCTGCTCCGCCGGCTCGATGCCGCCGCCACCACCACGGACGCACCGCTCGTCCTGGTGACCCACCACCTCGAGGAGATCCCGGCCGCCTTCGACCACGTGGTGCTGCTCGCCGACGGGCGCATCGTGGGCCAGGGGCCGGCGGACCAGCTGCTGACCGGCACCCGGCTGAGCGACCTGTACGGCGTCGCCCTCGACGTCGCTCGCCGGGACGGGCGCTGGTCGGCGGTC
>CAZCJT010000364.1:0-3367 GCA_964498565.1 uncultured Acidimicrobiaceae bacterium | reverse complement strand
CGAGGTCCACTGATCGTCGGCTGCGCCGCTCCGGTCGCCGAGGAGGTCACGGCGCTCTGGTACGACGGAGTCGACCGCCATGCACTTCCCCGTCATCGTCCTGGCCATCCTCACCCTGCTCGCCGCCTGCGGCGAGGCGTCGTCGACCTCGAGCGAGGAGAATTCGACGACCACGTCGTCATCGACCACGACGGTGGTCCGGACCAGCGAGGCGACGCCCGACAGCGCTGTCGTGGGAGACCCGAGCTCGGTCGTCGACGTGATCGACGGTGACACCATCGAGGTCGAGCTCGCCGGTGGGCGGGAGACGGTGCGGATCATCGGCGTCAACGCGCCCGAACGGGGCGAGTGCCTGGCCGACGAGGCGACCCGTCGGCTGCGGGAGCTGGTCGCCGGCGCCGACGTGGAGCTGGTGGCGGATCAGAGCGACCGGGACCAGTACGGGCGCCTCCTCCGCTACGTCGAGTCCGGCGGCACCGATGTCGGCGCCGAGCTCGTGCGGGCCGGTCTCGCCCTGGCCCGGGAGTACCCGCCCGACACCGCCCGGTCCCACGACTACGAGGCCGCGCAGCAGACCGCCGAGGACGCCGGCGCCGGCATGTGGGGCTCCGATGCCTGCGGCGCTGGCGGATCGACCAGTGCGCAGGTCGCCATCGACGCCATCCGGTTCGACGCCGACGGCGACGACAACGAGAACCTCGGCGACGAGTGGGTGCGGATCACCAACCAGGGCGGCGGACCCGTCGACCTCGCCGGGTGGGTGCTGAAGGACACGTCCGCCAGCCACCGGTACCGGTTCCCGAGCGGCTTCGCGCTCGGTGCGGGGGCGAGCGTCACGGTGCGCACCGGCTGCGGCTCGGACTCCCCCACCGACCTGCACTGGTGCAACGAGGGCTCGGCGGTGTGGAACAACTCGGGCGACACGGCGTTCCTGCTCGACCGGGCCGGGAACATCGTCGACTCCCAGGACGGCTGACCGGGACGCCAGTACGTCGGAGCATGCGCACCACCGGGAACGACCGTCGCCATCCCGCATGCTGTGGCGCCGATCTGGCGCTACCGGCGCCGGGCGCGACGGAGGGGTGCCGTCGTCGGCACCCCTCCGTCCCTCCATCGGTCGTGACCGATCAGCGCATCAGCGGACGGCGAGTCCGGTGACCTCGGTGAGCAGGAGGCTCGGGGGGAGCTGGCCGGCGCTGGTGACGGCGCCGGTGCCCAGGTCGACCGTGTACAGCTGGGCCGGGAGGATGGCGTTCGAGCCGACCACGTAGCCGACGCCGTCGCGGGACAGGTCGAAGCCGTTCACGTCGCCGAGGTCGGCGCCGAGGGCACCGATGGTCACCAGGACGCCGTCGTTGGGCGGCGTCTGCAGGGCCAGGGCGTCGGCCGCGGTGTCGATGTCGTAGAGCGCCGTCGCCTTGGCGACACCGCCCCGGACGTCGGACGTGTAGGCGCCGGCGGTGACCACCGGGGTGTCGCCGTCGTTCTCGTCACCGTCGACGTAGGCCAGGGCCCCGTCGGTGGCGGCGGTGGCGGCGTTGTTGGGGTTGAGCCGGAGGTTGACCTCGCCGACGAGCACCCGGAGGCGGTCGACGGCGGGGTTGAAGTCGATGCCGAGCTCGCCGTCGGCGCCCAGCGCCGTGGCCACGGCTGCGTTCGGCGTGGCGACCTCCTCCAGCGGGATGACCGTGGGCGTCGCCGCCTTCGGCGCCCCGAGGACGTAGAGCTGGCCGTCGGAGCCGATGGCGTACGGCATGCCCGTGGCGCCACGGATGTCGAGGCCCAGCAGCGTCGTGCCGGCGGTGAGGCCGGTGAACGTGTACTCCTCGGCCGCGTTCAGCGAGTCGTCCAGCGCCACGGTGGTCAGGCCGTCGTCGCTGAGGAGCAGGCCCTCGCCGGCGGCCAGGCCGGTGCCGGTGAAGACGGCGGCGCCGATGACGTCGAGCTGCGTGCGGGCGAGGAGCGTGGCCTCACCGGTGGCGAGGTCGATGTCGTAGGAGCCGTGGCCGGTGCCGTCGTCGAGCACGGCGAACGCATCACCGGTCGGCGAGATGTCGAAGCCGGCAGCCGACTCGATCTCGACGCCGAGCTCGCCCACGGTCTGCTGGGTGCCGTCGTTGGGCGGGTTCTGCAGGGTGAGCGAGTCGGTCGTGCGGTCCAGGTTGAACAGCTGCGTGGTGGCGGGCAGGGGCTCGCCGAGCGTGCTGTTGGTGTAGGCGGATCCGACCGCCTCGACGGCCTGGCCGGCGTTGCCGTCGCCCGGGGCGAAGGCCAGGTCGCCGTCCTCGACGGCGATGGCGCCGCTGTCGGGGTTCACCCGCAGGTTGGTGCCGTTGGCGAAGTTGATGCGCAGGCGGTCGACCGTGGGGTTGAAGTCGAAGCCGGCGACGCCTGCGATCGCGCCCATGGCGGGGGCGAGCTTGGCCCCGAGCTTCACGGCGGTGCCGTTGGCCGGGTTGAGCGAGTACAGCTGGCCGTCGCTGCCGAGCCCGTAGACCACGTTGGTGTAGGGGCGGACGTCGATGGCGACGAGGCTGGTGCCGGCGGCGATGCCGAGCTGCGGCGCCGCCATGGTGTTCGGGTCGGTGGGGAAGGTGACCGGTGCGCCGATCGGTGCGAGGGTCTGGGCCTCGGCCAGCTGCACCGTGTTCCCGGGCAGCAGGAGCAGCAGGTTGTCGCCTGCCACCGCAGCGGCGCCGGCGCTGGACGACGTGGCCGCGGCGACAGCGTCGGTGCCGCCGAGGACGTAGAGGTCGTCGAGGTCGTCGGCGTTGTCACCGATGAGGGCGGCAGCGTCCTCACCGAGGCCGGCGGCCGGGGTCAGCACCAGCGGGGCACCGAGGGCCGAGCCGAGCGGGCCGCCGGCGAGGGCGTCGGGGAAGCGCTCGCCCGAGGCGACCAGGAGGCGGTCGAAGGTGAAGCCGACCGTGGTGTGGAAACGGGCGATGACGGCGCTGGTCTCGTACCGGTCGGCGCCGGCGAGACGGGTGACGGCGATGCCGTCCTCCACCAGCTCCTGGACCAGCTCGTCGGACACGACCGAGGTGCCACCGACCACGACGAGGGTGTCGACGTTCGCGACGTCGAGGAACGCCTGGGTGGCGGGATCGATCGTCGAGCCGTCCGTCAGCAGGATCGGGAGCTGGAGCGCGTGGGCGCCGGGGCTGATGGCGAGGGCGTCGGCGAACTTGCGCCCCGAGGCCAGGACGGCGGTGGTGCCGCCGACCTCGGCCGCGGCCCGGGCCGCCGTGCCGTACCGGTCGTCGCCAGCGATGCGATCGACGTCGTAGCCGAGCTCGGCGAGCTGGGCGGCGTCGGCGTCGGTGATGGCGGTGGTGCCGCCGATGATCGTGACCTGCGCGGGGTC
>CAZCJT010000363.1:0-3374 GCA_964498565.1 uncultured Acidimicrobiaceae bacterium | reverse complement strand
GGCGGTGGTCGTCGCCCTCGTGGTCGGCGTGTCCGTCCTCCGCGGGGGCGGCGACGACGAGTCCCAGCTCGACGCGGCCGACGACCCCACCGAGGCACGCGAGACCAGCGACCCCGACGTGACCCCGCCTCCGGGGGAGGACGATGCCACCACCGAGACCACGGCGCCGCCGGAGACGACGACGACGATGGTTGGGGAGCAGTCGGCGCCGGAGGAGGCGGCGACCGAGTGGCTCGATGCGCTGGCCGCCGGGGAGTTCGACGCGGCCTACGAGCTGCTCGACGAGCAGTCGAAGGCGGACCTGTCCCGCAACGAGTTCGCTGATCTGTCGAGTGGCTTGAGCGAGGGCGCCGCCGCCTTCGCTGGCGACGGCATCGAGCGCTCGATGCGCGATGGTGATGGGTTCAGCGTGGTCACCTTCGCCGGCGATGTGGAGCGCGAGGGCATGATCGAGACGGCTGCATACCCGGTCGTGGTGACGGCCAGCGGGGTCCACTTCACCCTCGACGGGCCCCACGTCGACCTTGACCCCGGCTATGCCCAGGGGTCCGGGACCACGCTGGCCTCGCCCCTCGAGCTGGTGGTGCAGGAGGAAGCCGACGCCTGGATCTGGATCGACGATGGCGACGCCACGCCGCTCACCGGCCGTGGAGACGTCTCCGTCGATGTCGAGGCGGAGGCAGGCGCCGGCACCCACGTCGCGACGATCGTCGCGATCGAGGGCGGCCGCATCACTGCCCGGAGCTACACCGTCGTCGTGCCGTGATCAACCAGGGACCACGAGGACCGTATCGCTAGCGTGCCGGCGTGCTCCTCGTCTTCGCGATCGTCGGTGCGCTGCTGGTCTTCGCCATCGCCGCCGCGTTCGTCGGGTCGGAGGCGTTCCGCCTCGGGCACACGCCCACCACGACCGTGTTCGACCTCGACGAGGCCGTCCTCCACGTCGCCGAGAACCTCAGCGTCGAGTCGGCCATGGGCCTCACGATGGAGGAGGTGCGCGACCTCATACGCTTCTCCCTCGAGCACCTTCGCTCCCGCGGGCTGAGCGCCATGCCGGGCGAGGAGCTCGACCTCGTGGAGCGGGCGCCGGTGGTGCTGGCCGACGACGAAGCGGTCGCCGTCGTGCTGGGGCGGGCGGACGAGGTCGGCATGGAGGTCACCGACGTGGCGGTCTACGAGGTCCTCGGCCTGCTGCTCGACCACCTGGTGCGGATCGGTGCGGTGGGCCCTGCCGTCCCCCCGCCCGAGATCTGAAAAGGGTCGGACCGCGTTCGCCGGAACGCCGCTAACCTCTCTCGCACCAGAGAAGGGAGGTGGTCCAACACATGTACGACAATCGTCTTGGGACCCTGGAGGTGGCTGGCCGCTAGGTCAGTCCTTTCGATGGACCGACTTGGTGAATCCCACCAAGCCACCGCCGAGCGGAATCGGCCGGGATGTGGTCCCACCCGGTGAACACCGCAACGACCGCTCGGTCAGCGAACTGGTACGGGGAGGTGCTGGCATTGTCCGGCGCCTCCCCGTCCCGCGTATCGTGCCCGCATGTCTGATCGCCTCGTTCGGATCGAAGAGCACCGGTGGCTGGGCGACAAGCGCACCTTCGTCGTCCACGACCAGGACAACGTGTGCGACAAGGCCGTGCTCGACGACATCGCCCGGACCGAGTCGTGGCTGACGTTCGGCCCCGACTCCGAGATCGAGGCCCGCAACCGCGGCTACAAGGTCTGCCCCAGCTGCGCAGCCAAGGCCGCCGGCTGAGCGGTACGGGCCCGGCCGTGGAGCACTTCGGCTCCGGCTCCCTCACCCTCGCCGGCCACCTCGCCGGGCTCAGCGACACCGGTCCGCCCCGACCGGCGGTCGTCATCGTGCACGGCTACCCGTCCGGGCCGGCCGGGACCGCCGGCGCCGTGTCGGCCATGGCCGAGCTGGCCGACCGCATCGCCGACGACATGGGCTTCGTCGCCTTCTCGCCCCGCCTGCGCGGCATGTCGGGCAGCCAGGGTGCGTTCTCGGTCAAGGGCTGGAAGAACGACATCCACGCCGCCGTCGACCACGTCCGCTCCACCGCACGCGTCAGCGGCGTGTGGCTGATCGGGTTCGGCACCGGGGGCGCGCTCGCCATCTGCGCCGGGGCCGACGACACCGACATCCTGGGTGTCGCCGCCCTCGCCGCCCCGGCCGACTTCGACGACTGGGCCTCCAACCCCCGCCAGCTGCACCAGCACGCCCGGGAGGTGGGCATCGTCCACGCCGACGCCACCCCGACCCTGCTCGACGGATGGTCCCGGGAGATGCGCCTGACCAAGGCGGTCGACGGTGCCCACCGGCTGCATCCCCGGCCGCTGCTGGTGGTTCACGGCTCCGCCGACGACCTCGTTCCCGACTTCGATGCGCGCGTCATCGCCGACGCCCACACGGCCGCCGAGCTGCGCCTGCTCGACGCCGCCGGGCACCGCCTGCGCCACGACCCCAGGGCCATGGCGATCCTGCTCGGCTGGCTGGACCGCCAGCGCAACTCCGCCGTCCCCCGTACGGCGTAGCTGCTACACCGCGACTGCCAGTTCCGGAGGTAGCGGGTCAGTCCTGTTTGGACTTCTTGGCCGCCTTCTGGGCCTTCTTCCACTTGCGGACCTCGTGGAGCGACTCCTCCGAGGCGACGTCGGCCACGGACCGGGGCGTGTCGTCGGCGAAGGGCCCCGCCACCTGCTGCCAGCCATCGGGTCGGATGTCGAACCGCTTGGCCAGGATGGCGATGAAGATCTTGGTCTTCTCGTCGCCGTAGCCCGGCACCTCACGCAGGCGGGCGTACACGTCGCTCGCGTCGATCGCCTCGGTCCAGATGCGGGACGCGTCGCCGTCGTGGTGGTCGACCACGTGCCGGCACGCCGCATGGATGCGCTCGCCCATGGACTTCGGGAACCGGTGGATGGCCGGCTTCTCTCGGCAGACGTCGACGAAGTCCTCGACCGACATGACGGCGATCTCGTGCGGGTCGAGGTGGCCGAGCCGGTCGCGCAATGTGAAGGGGCCGGTGAAGGCCCACTCCATGGGGACCTGCTGGTCGAGCAGCATCCCGAGCAGGAGGGCGAGAGGATCCTCGACGAGCAGCTGGTCGGCGTCCGGGTTGCCGGTGATCGGGATCTGGGGCGTGACCATGGGGGCGAGCCTACGATCCGGGTCCATGGCCGCGGCCTGAGCGTTCCGGGCCGCCGGGCACGCCCCGGAAGCGTGCTCCGCGGCCCAGAACGGATCGGGTTCAGCGGGTCCAGGGCGGGGCGCTGTCCGCGTCGATCCCGTGGGCCGCGATGGCCTCGGCCACGGTGCCCGGCTCGACCTCGCCGGCGGCGCACAGGGAGGCGAGGACGCCCACCACC
>CAZCJT010000362.1:0-3377 GCA_964498565.1 uncultured Acidimicrobiaceae bacterium | reverse complement strand
ACCATCCCGCCCCGGCCTCCGTAGCTCAACTGGACAGAGCATCCGGTTTCTACCCGGGCGGTTGCGGGTTCGACTCCTGCCGGGGGCACGCGAACCCTCCGCTCCCGGCGCGAGCGTTTCGCCGCAACCGGGGCCGACCTCTAGGATCGCCGCTCCTTGGTGGCCGTAGCTCAGTTCGGTTAGAGCGCCAGGTTGTGGCCCTGGAGGTCGGGGGTTCAAGTCCCCTCGGTCACCCCACGCGGCGATAGGTTCGTCCGCTCACATACGTCCCCCGGCCCCGGCCGGGAGGCGGACCACCTGCCCCTCTAGCTCAACTGGTTAGAGCGTCGGACTCTTAATCCGCAGGTTCTGGGTTCGAGTCCCAGGGGGGGTACAGGCAAAAGTGCAGGTCAGAGGCCTGCGAAGCGGATGGGCCGGAGCCTCGGCTCCGGCCCATCCCCCCAAAATCCCCCTAAATCCCCCGGGTTCTTGCTACTGTCCCCCGCATGCGAGGCAGCCTCCGGGAGAAGGCTCCGGGCCGTTGGGAGCTCCGGGTCCCTCTGCCGCCCGACCCGGTGACCGGCAAGCGGCGGCGCCGGAGCGCGTCGTTCGAGGGCACCAAGCGGCAGGCGGAACGCGAACTCGCGCGACTCGTGGCGGGGGCTGATGACGACCGCAGCGCAGCGCAGAACCACACACTGGAGCACCTGCTCGAGAAGTGGTGGGAGCAGAAGGAAGCACGCCTCTCCCCCACCACTGCCCGCGAGTACCGCCGCATCATCGTGAAGCGGCTTGTCCCCACGATGGGGCCCCGCAAGGTGACTTCGATCGCACCCGCCGACCTCGACACGTACTACTTGCGGCTGGCGAAGGATGGCCTGGCCCCCGCCAGCATCCGCCAGGTGCACGCCGTTCTGAGCGGCGCGCTGGGTCAGGCGGTGAAATGGCGCTGGATCACGATGAACCCGGCACGGGACGCCACCCTGCCGAAGGCCTCACGTACACCGATCGATCCACCGACGCCCGAACAGGCGCGCCGGCTGCTGAGCCTCGCCGACAAACACTCGGCCGAGATCGGCATGTTCGTTCGCCTCTCTGCGGCGATGGGTTGCCGGCGCGCCGAGGTGTGCGGGCTGCGATGGATCGACATCGATCACGCCCGGCGGACGGTCAAGATCCGTCGGTCCGTCGTCGACGTCGCCGGACGTGTGATCGTCAAGGACACCAAGACCCATGCGCAACGGGTGATCGCCCTCGACCCCGGGACCATGGACCGACTTGCCGCCCATCACGAGTTCGCAGCGGACCGCGCCAGGGCGTGTGGGACCGAACTCGCCGAGGATTCCTTCGTGCTCTCCCACGCCGTCGACGGCTCGAAGCCGCTCCGACCGGAGCACGCCACGAATGTGTTCCGCACCCTGCGCGTCAAGGTCGGCGTTCCCAACGCACGCCTGCATGATCTCCGCCACTTCGTCGCCACTCAACTCATCAGCAGCGGTCACGACATCCGCACCGTGTCCGGTCGTCTCGGTCACGCCAAGACCTCGACGACGCTCGACATCTACGCCGCCTTCCTCGAGCCGAACGACCGCCACGCCGCCGACGCACTCGGTGAGCTTCTCAGCGGCGACGACGCGTAGTCCCCGCGAGCCGATCGACGGCCTGCTTGCAGGCCTGATGGCGACGGTGATCCGAGACGTGATTCGGGGATGTCGACCCTCGGACTTTGGGGACACCTGTCCGTCGTTGGACCGCCCGCATACCCGGCGTTGGTGGGCACCCGAAACTCCGTCGCAAAGCAGAGCGTTCAGGGACGCTCTTACGTCCTTGCAGGCCGTCGAGTGCATCGCAGACCCCCGTCCGGGCACGGAGTCGGATGGACCGTGCCGGCCGACCTCGTGATGCCCTACGAGGGACGATGGTGGTCGCGCTGGTCGTCGGCGGAGCCCAGCCAGCGCAACACGTCTTCGAGGTTGTCGACCCTGCTGCAATCTGCGCCGGGTGGACGTTCGATCATGACGACCGGGATGTCCAGCGTGCGGGCGGCGAGGAGCTTGGCGTCGTCTCCTCCGGAGTTCTTGGTGACGACGGCGTCGATGGCGTGACGCTCGAGCAGGGCGACTTCGTCGGTGACGGTGAACGGCCCCCGGGCCCGGATGCTGGAGACGCTCGTGAGTTGCTGCTCGTCGACGGTCTCGATGGACCGGACGACGAAGTGGACCTGATCGAGTGAGCGGAAGGCGTCCAGTCCCGTCCGACCGATCGTGAGCAACACCCGGGTGGCGCCGAGCACCTCCACCGCTCGTGCAGCCGCAACGACGCCTGCCACCTCCGTCCAGCGATCACCGACCTGGGCTCGCCACTGCGGACGCTCGAACCGCACGAGAGGCGTCCCGACTCGGCGCACGGCACGTGCGACGTGAGCGGACATGAGCGCGGCAAACGGGTGCGTTGCGTCCACGACCGCGTCGAAGCGCTCCTGCAGGAGGTATGCCTCGAGCCCTTCGACGCCCCCGAACCCACCCACTCGCAGGGTGCCACCGTGGTCTGCAGCAGCCGACGTGCGACCGGCGAGCGACACGACCACGTCGACATCGACGAGGGCGTCCAGCGAGTGCGAGAGCGCACGGGCCTCGGCCGTGCCGGCGAGGAGCAGCACCTTCACCGGCGGTCCTCGACACGGCGGACGAGGTAGGTGTCGAACATCCAACCAGCCTCCTGCTGGGCCGCGTCGCGTCGGGTGGCGATCTCGTCCCGGACGTCCCCCAGCCGCCCCGACACGAGCACCTCGCGGTCCAGTCCGACGAAGGCGCCCCACCAGATCTCCAGGTCGTCGTCCAGGCTCCGCCAGGCCTCGTGGGCGTCGAGCAGGACCACGACGTTGTCCACGCCGGCGGGCATGCCCTCGTCGACGAGGCGGCGACCGGTGGTGAGCTGCACCGCCTCGGCGATGCGGTTGAGGGCAACGCCGTGGCGGGCCGCGAGCGCAGACACGCTGCTGATGCCGGGGACGACGTCGACCTCGAAGCCGATTTCACCGCGGATCTCGTCGAGGATGGCCAGCGTCCCGTCGTAGAGCGTCGGGTCGCCCCACACCAGGAACGCACCGGTCTCAGCGGGTCCGAGGCCGCCGACCAGTTCGCGGTAGGCGTCGAGCCGCTCGGCCCGCCAGGCCTCGACGCCAGCGTCGTAGCGGGAGCGGTCGCGGTCGCGCACCGCAGTGAGGGTGCGCTCGACGACCCGGGGGCCGGGGTCGCGCTCGACGACCTCGTCGAGCAGCGCACGGCGGTGGGAGCGCAGGTCCTCGGCCACCCTTCCCTTGTCCACGAGGAACACCGCATCAGCAGCGTTGAGCGCACGCACCGCACCGAGGGTGAGGTGCTCGGGGTCGCCGGCAC
>CAZCJT010000361.1:0-3380 GCA_964498565.1 uncultured Acidimicrobiaceae bacterium | reverse complement strand
CGGGCCGGGCCCAGGGCCTCGGCTTCGGCGAGGACACGCTGTTCGGCTGGCGGGTGGCCCGGGCGCACGGCGTCCGCTTCGTGCCCGAGATGGTGGTGCGCCACCACGTGTTCCCACCCGACCTGCGGGACTGGCTGTCGCGGTCGGTGCAGGCCGCGGCGTTCCCCGCCCTGGTGCGGGAGGTCCCCGAGCTGCGCCGCACGATGGTGCACCACGGCGTGCTCTTCACCCACCGCTCGCGGGTCCCGGTCTACGCCACCGCCGCGGCGGTGCTCACCCGACGTCCCGCCCTCGTGGCCGGCACGGCGGCGTGGTGGGCCCTGCACCGGTACCGGCACACGATCCGGCCGACCGACCTGTCCCGTCCGGCCAAGGTGCGGGCCCTGCCGGCGCAGATGCTGCTCGACGTCGTGCAGGCCGGGGCACTGGTGGTCGGCAGCGCGCGGGCCCGGACGCTCCTGCTCTGACACGGTGCTCACAGCCGGGGCCGACCCAGGAGCGCCCGGTGGAGCACGCCCTGGCTGCGGTCCCTGGTGATCGCCCAGCGCGCCAGGTGGGTCGGGGCCGTCGCTGGGGTCCACGGCATGTCCGGGTGCTCGTTCAGGCGGTTGCTGAAGAACGGCGACTGGTCCACCACGTCGAAGCCGGCCGAGAACAGCAGCTGGCGGTGGCCGGCCGCGTTGTAGAGCCACCACTGGCACGTCGGTCCGGTGCCGCGGAGGCGGGCCACGGGCTGGCGGCGGTGCACGACCGAGAGCCACAGCTCGACCTGCTCGACCGACAGCAGCTCGCCGCCGCAGACGCTGCGGACCGCCTCCAGCGCCCGGACCGGGTCCTGCAGGTGCAGCAGCAGCGTGCCGCAGACGACCACGTCGAAGGTCCCGAGGACGGCGGGGTCGAGGTCGTAGATGCTGCAGACCCGCCAGTCGACCCTCGAACCGACCACGTCGGCGAGCAGGCGGAAGCCGGCCCCCTTCGGCGGGCCCGACATGCCCGGGGTGCGCTCGGCGAAGGGACCCCCGGCCCGGGCGTCGGCCGGCCAGTCCCACGACTCGTGGTCCTCCACGTCGACGGCCACCACCTCGGCGGCGCCCCGCCGCTCCATCTCGAAGGCGTAGAAGCCGTCGTAGGTGCCGATGTCCAGGCAGCGCTTGCCGCGCACGTCCGGGAACGGCACCAGGTCGAGGCTGTGGCGCAGGTCGAACCAGCCGGGGGTGGTGACCCCGGGGGCGACGTCGATGGTGTGGTACCAGAAGGGATGGGCCTCGATCCGGCCCCGGATCTCGGCGGTCGGGGCATCCAGGTCGGCGCGCAGGGGAGGCATGCGGCGGCGAACCTACGTCGTCGCCTGTGGTGGAATCTGCCCCATGGACCAGCCGTCGATCCGCAGCCAGGTGGAGCGCCTGCCCTGGTACCACACCATCGACCTCGGCGACGGCCTGGTGACGCCCGGCGAGTACGACCACCGGCCCGCGGTGCGGCACGTCCCCCTGCCGGCCCGGCTCGACGGGCTCCGGTGCCTCGACGTCGGCACCCACGACGGCTTCTGGGCCTTCGAGATGGAGCGGAGGGGGGCGGCCGAGGTCGTCGCGATCGACATCGAGCACCCCGAGGAGATCGACTGGCCCGAGCCCCGCCTCGAGATCACCGACCAGCTCCGGGCCCACGTCGCCGAGCGCAAGGCGGCCTTCGAGGTCGCCGCCTCGGCGCTCGGGTCGTCGGTGAAGCGGGAGTGGTGCTCCCTGTACGACCTCACGTCGGACCGGGTCGGCACCTTCGACGTCGCCTTCCTCGGCACGCTCCTCCACCACCTCCGCGACCCGATCGGGGCCTTGCAGTCGGTCCGCCGCGTCACCGACGGTCGGCTCGTGCTGGTCGCGGTCGTCTCCCCGTGGAAGACGGCGCTGTTCCCCGTCACTCCCATCACGGAGATCCTCGAGATGGGCGCCGACCCGTTCTACGAGATCCCGAACGCCGCCGGGCTGCGCCGGCAGCTGGAGCTGGCCGGATGGGAGGTCGAGCGGTGGGGGCGCCCGCACCTCCAGGGCTTCGGCGCCGGCCACGTGCCCGGCCCCCTGCGGTGGCGGGGCCGCACCGGTCTGCGCACGCTGCCCCGCCAGCTGCTCTACCGCAAGGGCGTGCTACACGTGAGCGTGGTCGCCCGACCCCGATGACCGGCCCCGTCGGCGATGCCCGCATCGTGCTCGACCGCGTGTCGAAGCGCTACGAGCCGGGTCGGCAGGAGACGATGCTCGCGGCGCTGCGCCGCCGAGGGTCCCGGCACGAGCACTGGGCGCTGCGTGACGTGGACCTGTCGGTCCAGCCGGGCGAGGCCGTCGCCGTCCTCGGCCACAACGGCGCCGGCAAGACCACGCTGCTGCGCACGCTCGCCGGCGTGACCCAGCCGACGAGCGGCCGGGTCTCGGTGCGGGGGCGGATCGCGCCGCTCATCAGCGTCGGCGTCGGCTTCCACGAGGAGCTGTCCGGCGCCGAGAACGTGGCGATGAACGGGGCGCTGCTCGGCCTGTCCCGCTCGGTCCTCCGTGCCCGCATGGACGAGATCGTCGCCTTCAGCGAGCTCGACCCCGACGTGCTGTCGACGCCGGTGAAGTTCTACTCATCCGGGATGCGCCTGCGGCTGGCCTTCGCCGTCGCCGTGCAGCTCGAGCCCGACGTCCTCCTCGTCGACGAGGTCCTGGCCGTCGGCGACCTGGCGTTCCAGGCCAAGTGCCTCGCCCACCTCCGAGCGGTGGCCGAGGGTGGGGCGACGGTCGTGCTCGTCACCCACTCCACCCACGTCGCCCGCCTCCTGTGCCCGCGCGCGCTGGTCCTCGCCGGCGGCCAGGTCCGCTTCGACGGCCCCTGCGACGAGGGCGTCGCCGAGCACCACCGGCTCCTCGAGGACGGGGGCGTCCCCGGCGCCACCCGCCGGGCCCGCGTGGTCGATCGTCGTGTCGTCGACGCCGCCGGGCGCACCGTGGCCGAGGTCGCCACCGGGGCGTGGTGCCAGGTCCTGCTGACGGTGCAGTTCGACCGGGAGGCCGACAGCCCCCAGGCCCACTTCACCGTGCACGACGCCGCGGGAGAGGTCGTCTACGAGCTGTACACCCGGGTGGGCGAGTCATACCGGCGCTACGCCGCCGGCGAGCGGGCCACCGTGCGGATCGGGTTCCGCGCCGCCCTCGCCGCCGGCGAGTACGTCGCCACCACCGGGGTGCTCGACGTCGCCGGTCGCGAGGTCCTGTGCCAGGACGCCGAGGGCGTCGTCGTGCGGGTGCGCTCGGACCACGAGGTCGACGGCATCGTCGACCTCGACGCCCGCATCACCGTGGGGATGCCGTGACCGTGGCCGCCCACGTGGCGGCGGCCTCCGACCGGTT
>CAZCJT010000360.1:0-3383 GCA_964498565.1 uncultured Acidimicrobiaceae bacterium | reverse complement strand
CAGCAGGCCGGCCGGGTGGGACGGCCATGCCTCGGTGCCGTCGGCGACGAAGACGTGGCCCACGTGGCCGGCGTTGCCCGTCGCGCCCTCGAGCAGTCGGCCCCGGCTGACGATGCCGCCACCGACGCCCGTGGACACGACCATGGCGACGAAGTCACGCTCGCCCGCCGCCGCTCCGCACCACCCCTCGCCGAGGGCCAGCGCCTTGGCGTCGTTGTCGACGGCCACGGGCAGGTCGAGGTGATCGGCCAGCCGCTGGCGCAGCGGGAAGGCGCGCCACGCCGGGATGTTCAGCGGGGACACCTCGACGCCGCCCTCGGCCATGGGGCCGCCGCAGCCGACACCGCACGCCTCGAGCTCCACGCCCTCGTCGCGAGCGGCGGACCGGGCCCCGTCGACGAGGTCGACCAGGTCGGCGAACAGCGCCTCTGCCGTGCCGGTCGCCGCCGTGGGCGCCTGCGTCCGCCACGACAGGGACCCGGCGTCGTCGACCACCCCGGCCGCGAGCTTGGTTCCGCCGATGTCGATCGCCAGGGTGGCCACGCCCCGAGCGTAGGGACCATGCCGACGTCGGAGGCGAGCGTCCGGGACCGGCCCCGGCCCCGTAGTCTCCCTGCGACGGCGGAGCGCACCTGCGGCGGCCGTGGCCCGACGACGCAGACGACGACCTGGAGGACGTGTGGCGAGCAGCCGAGCAGAGGCGGTGCGAGGGCGCTCGGTCGCAGAGGCCTGCCAGCAGGTCGCCGACCAGGTGGAGTCGGTGATCATGGGCAAGCGCTCGGTGATCGACCTGATCCTCGCCGCCTTGCTGGCCGACGGGCACATCCTGCTCGAGGACGTGCCGGGCGTGGGCAAGACCAGCCTGGCCAAGGCCATCGCCGCCGCCATCGAGGGCAGCTTCGGGCGGGTGCAGTTCACCCCCGACCTGCTCCCCACCGACGTCTCCGGCGTCACGATCTACAAGCGCAACCAGGACGAGTTCGAGTTCCGGCCCGGGCCGATCTTCGCCAACATCGTGCTCGCCGACGAGATCAACCGGGCCTCGCCGAAGACGCAGTCGGCCCTGCTCGAGGCCATGGCCGAGCGCCAGGTCACCGTCGACGGCTCGACCTACCCCCTCGCCGCCCCCTTCCTCGTCATCGCCACCCAGAACCCCATCGAGCACGAGGGCACCTTCCCCCTGCCCGACTCCCAGCTCGACCGGTTCCTCGTGCGCATCGAGGTCGGCTACCCCGACAGCGAGGCCGAGCTCACCATGCTGGACAGCCACGGCGCGGTCGACCCGCTGCTGTCGGTGCATCCCGTGCTCCACACCGAGGACGTGCTCGCGATGCGCCGCTCAGCCGCTGCCGTCCACGTCGCGCCCGCGCTCAAGCACTACCTCGTCCAGCTGGCCGAACGCACCCGCAGCCACCCCCAGCTCGAGCTGGGCATGTCGCCCCGGGCCACGCTCAGCTTCCTGCGCATCGCCCGCGTGTGGGCCGCCATGCGCGACCGCGACTACGCCACGCCCGACGACGTGAAGGCGCTCGCCGTACCGGTCCTCGCCCACCGCCTCCCCGTCACCCCCGAGGCCGACCTGCAGGGCGTCTCCGCGGCCGACGTGGTCCGTGACGTGCTCGACACCGTGCCCGTGCCCCGGCCCCGCACGGCCTGAGGCGATGCGCCCGACCCGCACCGGCGTGATCGTGGGGGTGGCCAGCGCCGCCCTCGTGCTGGTCGGCCGGCTGCTCGGCCTCACCGAGCTCTACGCCATCGGCGCCGCCATCGGCCTGCTCGCCGTGGTGTGCGCCCTGTGGGTGGCCCTCCGCCGGCTCGACATCGTGGTGACGCGCGGCGTGCGGCCGTCGCGGGTCCACGTCGGCAACCCCTGCACCGTCGAGATCGAGGTCCGGAACCGGGCCGGGCGGGCCACCCCCGTCCTGCGCCTGCTCGATCCGGTCACGGGCACCGCCGGCGCCGACCTGCTGCTCGCACCCATCGGCCTGCGCCGCAGCACCTCGGTGGCGTACCGCCTGCCCACCAACAAGCGGGGCATCGTCACGGTCGGGCCGATGCAGGTCGCCATGACCGACCCGTTCGGGCTGTCCAGCACCCGGAGCCCCGCGGCCCCGCCGGTCGACGTCACGGTCCTGCCCCGCGTCGATGACATCCCGCCGCTGCCCCGCACCGTGGGGCCCGACCCCGACGGCACGGCCGAGACCGGCTCCCTCGGCCGCTCGGGCGAGGACTTCGCCGCCCTGCGTCCCTACATCGTCGGTGACGACCTGCGGCGGGTGCACTGGCCGTCGTCGGCCCGCACCGGGGACCTGCTCGTCCGCCAGCACGACATCCCGTGGCAGGGACGGGTCTGCGTCGTCCTCGACCTCCGCCGCCCGTCCACCGACGAGGTCACGCTCGAGCGGGCGATCTCGGCCGCGGCGTCGGTCCTGCGCGCCCACCTGCGCCGTGGCGATCACGTCCGTCTGGTGACGACCACCGGCGTCGACAGCGGCTACGGGGTCGGGGCGTCGCACCTCGACGGGCTCCTCGAGTACCTCGCCGTCGCCGGCCGCAGCACCTCGGGCTCGCTGCGCATGGCCATGGAGCTCGTCGAGCGGGGGGCGAGCGGGGCGGTCGTCCTCGTCACCGGGACGCTCTCCAGCGCCGACGTCGAGCTGTTCGAGCGGTCCGGCACCGCCGTGTCGCTGCGCCGCCTCGTCCGCTTCGACGGCGCCCAGCGGGTCACGACCGCCCGTCGCACCGAGGTGCTCGGGGTCGGACCGGGCGAGGAGTTCGCCACGGCGTGGTCCGAGTCCAGCGGGGCGAGCGGCCGCCGGCGCCCCCGGAAGGTGGGCGCATGACGACCGCCACCGTGCCCCGCATGGAGCAGGGCACCCGGACGTTCCCGGCCCTGGCCATCGCCGAGGTGGCGTTCGCGCTCGTGACCCTGGCCACCGTCGTGAGCCTCCGACGGGTGTTCGCCGGCGGCGACTGGTTCGCCCCCCTGCTGGTCCACACCGTCGCCGCCCACGGCACCGTGACGCTGCTGCGCCGACGGCAGGTCTCGGCGCCGATCGCCGCGCTCGGGGCCGCCGCCGCCGCCATCGCCGTCATCTCCTGGGTCCACGCCGGCGACGCCACGTCGTTCGGGATCCCCACGCCGTCGACCGTCGACGTCCTGCTCGGCATGGTCGGCGACGCCTTCGGCCAGTTCTCCGAGATCAAGGCCCCCACCGCCGCGCTCGAGGGCTTCCTCGTCGCCTCGGCGGTGGCCATCTGGGCCAGCGCCGTGGTGGGCGACTGGGCGGCGTTCCGCGCCGACGCCACCGTCGAGGCCATCCTGCCCGCCGCCGCCCTGTTCGGGGTGGCGTCGGTCCTCGGCGCCGACGTGGACCGCATCG
>CAZCJT010000359.1:0-3395 GCA_964498565.1 uncultured Acidimicrobiaceae bacterium | reverse complement strand
TGGCCACGTTGAGGGAGTCGACGCCGGGCGCCACCGGGATCCGCACCCGGGCATCGGCAGCGGCCATGGTGGCGGGGTCGAGGCCCGGTCCCTCGGCTCCGACGAGCCACGCCAGCCGGTCCGACGGGTCGACCTCGGCGACGGTGATCTCGCCCGACGGCGTGAGGGCGAGGGTGCGCAGGCCTGCCGCCCTCACCTGGTCGAGGGACGCGCCCAGCGGTCCGACCCGGGTCCACGGCACGCGCAGGACGTGGCCGAGGCTGACCCGGACCGACCGGCGGTAGAGGGGGTCGGCGCACCGGGGGTCGAGGAGCACGGCGTCCACTCCGAAGGCCGCCGCGTTGCGGAACAGCGCACCGAGGTTCTCGTGGTCGTTGACCGCCTCCACCACCAGCACCCGTCCGGCGCCGGCGAGCAGCTCCGCCGGGTCGGGGAGGGGCAGCCGCCCGACCGAGGCGATGATCCCGCGGTGGATCGGGAAGCCGGTGACCGCCTGCAGGAGCGCCGGGGGGCCGACGTGCACGTCCACGTCGACGTGGTCGAGCAGCGGCGACAGCCGGTGCAGCTTGGCCTCGGCGACCAGCACGGACCGCAGCGGGTAGCCGGAGGCGACGACCCCCTCCAGGGTGAGGATGCCCTCGGCCACGAAGCACCCGTGCTCGGCCTCGACGGCGGCCCGGGCCGCGGCGTCGGTCAGGCCGGTGAGCTCGACGAGCCGCGGGTCGTCCGGATCGTCGACCGGGATGACCTGCACGTCAGGTGAGCTCGGCGATCCGGGGGGCGCGTGCCATGGCGGCGGGCACCGGCGTGTCGGCCAGGTGGTGGCCGAGGCGCAGTGCCGGTTCGATCAGTCCCGGCACGAGCACGGTCATCACCACGGTGCCGGCGCCGAGCTGGCCGCCGAGGAGGAAGCCGGCCACCACGAGGCCGCCGTCGAGGCCGAAGCGCACCAGGGCCGGGCGGATCCGGTAGCGCCGGTAGATGCCGACGAAGAGGGCGTCCTGCGCCGACGGGCCCAGGTCGGCGGCCAGGTAGAAGGCGACGCCGACGGCGATCAGGGCGGTGCCCGCACCGAGCAGGCCGATCCGGGCGGCCAGCCCGTCCGGCGTCGACAGCACGTCGAGCAGGGCCCCGATCCCCACGCCGCCGAAGGCGAGGACGAGGGTGGCGATCCAGGGTCGCTCGCCGAGCCAGAACCAGGCCAAGACCAGCGCGGCGGCTGCCTCGCCGAGCACCACCGTGCCGAAGGGGAGTCCGGTGGCCTCGACCAGCCCCGTCTCGAAGACCTGCCACGATCCGACCCCGAGCTCGGCGGTGATCGCCAGCGAGATCCCCGTCAGCAGGGCGGCGATGCCGGCGACGAAGACCGCCCATCGGCGGGGCGAGCCGAAGGGCTGGTCGGGAAGCGACGACACCACGGCCACGGTAGGTGCCAACACGACCGCGAGGCCGGCTACCGCTACTGGCTGGGCCTGCTGGACTCCCGCCGCCTCACCCGCGGCACGCTGGTCCGCTGGGTGGCGGCGAACGCCGAGTTCGTCAACCGGTACCCGTACGCGGCGATCCCCCGCTGAGGAGCGGGGGATCGGCCGGAGTTCGAAAGGAAGGGAACGTCAGCTGGGGGAGGAGACCCCGGTGGTGTCGTCCTCGGAGTCGGTCATGTCGACGCCCCGGAGGGCCAGGTCGATGAGCAGGTCGTCGAAGACCTCCTTCATCTCGCCGCGGTAGCGCAGCTGGATCTCGTTGCTGTCGCGGTAGCGGCCGAACACGCTGTTCGCCTCGAGGACCTCGAGCCCGGCGGAGCGCGAGCTACGCACTCGGTCGGAGGCGACGATGAACAGGTCGGCGTGGTCGGCGTGGACCGACGCCAGCTCCTCGAGCGCGGCGAGCACGATGCTCTCCTCGATGGTGCCGGAGAGGCCACCACGGTCGTCAGCCTCGAGGCCGAGCGTCTTGGCGGTCGTGAGCACGTGCATCAGTTCCTCCTGTCCGGAATCGTGTTGCCACGATGCCCGCGTACGTCGGTCAGCACAACCTGCCCCGCATTGCAGTGCAGTGAATCCTGTCGCAGCGATCCGCCGCACGAGGCCGGCTGGTCCGAGGGTAGGCCTTCGCAGCCGGCGGCGTGCGCCACCAGGGGCGGAGATGCGAGATCGTCACACCGCCGCTGGCTCGAAGCCGCCGCTCGGCGGTCACCGCCGGGTCACCGTCCACGTCGACGCGTCGACCAGCTGGCCGAGGTGGACGTGGAGGCGGAGCCGCTCGCCGGCCGCGACGTCCTCGTCGATGCGGAACATGCGGTTGCCCCAGCTGGTGTTGGGGGCGAGCGGGGAGGTGGTCAGCGTGGTCTCGTCGTCGAACACGGCCTCGAACCAGACGCAGGCCCCGTCCACGACGGCGTCGGCTGCGGCCGTGCGCTCGACCACGTGGTCGACCGGCAGGTCGGACACGTCCCGAAGGGTGGCCAGGTCCAGCTCCAGGATCGGCTCCGGCTCGCCCACGGTGGTGGCGACCGAGCCGGGCCGGACCCAGAGCTGCTCGTTGCGGCCGGTGTCGAACCGGGCGGCCACGGGTGACGACACCATCGGCGACAGGTCGATGCCCTCGGGCAGCTCGATGTTCCAGAAGCGGCGCACCCGCATCGCCTCGTGCAGGGACACCGGCTCGACGTACAGCCGGAACCTGGCCGGGAGGATCCGTCCGCCGGGCCGGAGGACCCGGTCCCGCAGGTCGAGGACGTTCTGGAGCATGTTCTCGTTGAACAGCTCGTCGCCCATCTGCTCGTGGATCACCACGTCGACCGGCTCGGGCGGCATGAACTCCCGGCTGTTCGCCTGGACGAGCTCGACGTTCGTGATGCCGTTCAGCCGGGCGATCTCCCGGGCCACCTCGATGAAGTCGGAGTGCTCGACGGCGTAGACCTTGCGGGCGCCGGCTCGGCTGGCGAGAAAGGCGAGCAGCCCCGTCCCGGTGCCGAGGTCGAGGACGACGTCCCCGGGTCCGACGTTGCGCGAGATCGCCCGGTGGTACGCCTGGACCCGGACCGAGTCGCTGAGCATCTCCTCGTGCTCGGCCAGGCCGCTGAAGTTCGCCTCGTTCATGAGGTCGTAGACGACGTCCATGAGGCGGTCGCTCGACGCCAGCCGCTCGGCGGCGAACCCGAGCGCCGACCGGACCGCCCTCGTTGCTGTCCGGCGTGCTCGTTCGCGCATCGCCGCAGGGTACGGGCCACCGGGGCGGCTCCCGCTCTCGGTCAGCGGCGGGTCACGCTCCGCTGGCGCAGCTCCTCCTCGACGATGCCGACGAGGAGGCGCACGCCGATGCCGATGGCCCGCTCGTCCACGTCGAAGTGGCCGGCGTGGAGGTCGAGCGCGGCCGGCCGGTCGGGGTGGTGC
>CAZCJT010000358.1:0-3398 GCA_964498565.1 uncultured Acidimicrobiaceae bacterium | reverse complement strand
ACCGCCAGGGCCTGCGGCTCTTCGCCATCGCCACCCCGGTGGTGGCCGCCGTGCACGGGCCCGCGGTGGGCGGGGGCCTCGGCCTGGCCCTGGTGGCCGACTTCCGCATCACCTGCCCCCGGGCCCGGTGGTCGGCGAACTTCAGCCGGCTCGGCTTCCATCCCGGCTTCGCCCTCACCGTGACGCTCCCCGAGCTCGTCGGCGGCCAGCACGCCCGGATGCTGTTCTACACGGGTCGGCGCATCGGCGGGGAGGAGGCGGCGGCGATCGGCCTCGCCGACGAGTGCGTCGACGACGACCGCGTCCGGGAGCGCAGCATGGAGCTCGCCGCCGAGATCGCCGGCGCCGCGCCGCTCGTCGTGCAGGCGGTGAAGCGCACCCTGACCGGCGACCGGCTGGAGCGCCTGCGCGCCGCCACCGAGCACGAGCTGGCCGAGCAGGTGCGGCTGCTGGCCACAGAGGACGCAGCGGAGGGCATCGCCGCCTACGCACAGCGCCGCCCGGCGGAGTTCAAGGCCCGCTAGCGGGCACACCAGCACACAGGAAGACCACAGGGGGACCAGGAGATGGAGCAGCTCGAGGGGAAGGTCGCGGTCGTGACCGGCGGCGGGAGCGGGATCGGCCGAGCGGTGGCCACCCAGCTCGCCGGCGCCGGGATGCACGTCGTCATCGCCGACATCCAGCAGGACGCGCTCGACGCGACGGTCGCCGAGCTCGTCGGCGCCGGGCACCGGGCCATCGGCGTGCGCACCGACGTGTCCGACGGCGCGTCCATGGAGGCGCTGGCCCAGGCCGCGCTGGACGAGTTCGGCGCCGTCCACGTCGTCCACAACAACGCCGGCGTCGGAGTCGGGGGACCGGTCTGGACCCACACCGAGCGCGACTGGGAGTGGGTGCTCGGGGTCAACCTGTGGGGCGTCATCCACGGCATCCGCGTGTTCGTCCCCCTGATGATCGAGCAGGGCGGCCCTGCCCACGTGGTGAACACGGCCTCGATGGCCGGGCTCATCTCCGTGCCCTACCTGGCCGCCTACAACGTCTCCAAGCACGGCGTCGTGACCCTGAGCGAGACCCTGCACCGCGACCTGCAGCTGGCCGGCCACGCCGACATCGGCGTGTCGGTGCTGTGCCCGGGCCTGGTCATGACCAACATCTTCGAGTCCCAGCGCAACCGCCCCGACGAGCTCGCCGACGGCGGCGAGGCCCGCGGCCTGTCGGCGCTGGTCGGCGGCGACGGCGACGGGGCAGCCACCCAGGACGCCCTCGGCGCCTTCGGCCAGATCCTGTCGCCGGACGACGTCGGCGCCGCCGTCGTCGACGCCGTGCGCCAGGACCGCTTCTACATCCTCACCCACCCGGAGAGCACCGAGGCGCTGGTGCGCACGCGCTGCGACGACATCGTCGAGGCCCGCCACCCCTCGCCGCTGCGCCGGTGATCCCGTCACGAACCCCACCCCCGTCCCCACCCGCGAGGAAGCAACCATGAGAACCCCGTTGCTGGCGCCGCCGCTGCCGTCGAACGTCGACACGAACAGCGAGCAGTTCCGCAAGAACCGCGACGACGTGCTGGAGCAGCTCGCCGTCATCGACGAGCTGCTCGCCCAGGCCGAGGCCGGCGGCGGTGAGGCGTCGATCGCCCGCATGCGCTCCCGGGGCAAGATGCCCATCCGCGAGCGCATCGCCAACGTCCTCGACCCGGACACCCCGTTCCTCGAGATCAGCGCCCTCGCCGGCTACGGCTCCGACTACACCGTCGGCGGCGGCATGGTCATCGGCGTCGGCGTGATCGCCGGCACCGAGTGCGTGATCATGGGCAACGACCCCTCCGTGCTCGGCGGCGCGCTCACGCCCTACGCCGGCAAGAAGTGGTCGCGGGCCATCGAGATCGCCCGCGACAACCGCATGCCCTACATCAGCTTCGTGGAGTCGGCCGGCGCCGACCTGCGCATGGGCGGGGCCGGCAGCGGCGGGCCGAAGACCCAGACCACCCACTTCGCCGAGTCGGGTCGCCCCTTCTACGAGATGATCGAGCTGTCCAAGCTCGGCATCCCCTCGGTCTGCGTCGTGTTCGGCTCCTCCACCGCCGGCGGCGCCTACCAGCCCGGACTGTCGGACTACGTCATCGTCATCAAGGAGCAGTCGAAGATCTTCCTCGCCGGCCCGCCGCTGGTGAAGATGGCCACCGGCGAGGAGTCCGACGACGAGACCCTCGGCGGCGCCGCCCTCCACGCGGAGGTGTCCGGCCTCGGCGACTACTTCGCCGAGGACGAGATGGACGCGCTCCGGCTGTGCCGGGAGGTCGTGTCCCACCTGCAGATCCCCAAGCCCGGGCCCGAGCCGATCGGCCCCGGCGACCCGCCGATCCACGACCCCGGGGAGCTGCTCGGCCTGGTCAGCCGCGACCTGCGCCAGCCGGTCGACGTGCGCGACGTCATCGCCCGCACCGTCGACGGCTCCCGGTTCGAGGAGTTCAAGCCCCGGTGGGGGCCGTCGATGATCTGCGGCTGGGCCCAGATCCACGGCTACCCGGTGGGCATCCTCGGCAACAACGGCGTGATCTACCCGGACTCCGCCCAGAAGGCCGCCCACTTCATCCAGCTGTGCAACCAGACCGCCACGCCGCTGGTGTTCCTCCAGAACATCACCGGCTTCATGGTCGGCAAGGACTTCGAGGCCGAGGGCATCGTCAAGAAGGGGTCGCAGATGATCAACGCGGTCACCAACTCCACGGTGCCGCACCTCACGGTCATCATCGGGTCCAGCTACGGCGCCGGCACCTACGGCATGTCGGGCCGGGCCTTCGGGAACCGGTTCACCTTCATCTGGCCCACGGCCAAGATCGCGGTGATGGGGCCCAAGCAGATCGCGGGTGTGATGTCCATCGTCCGGCGCGGGCAGGCCGCCCGCAAGGGCGAACCCTTCGACGAGGAGCAGGACGCCGCCATCGTGGCCATGGTCGAGGAGGCCCAGGAGAAGGGCTCGCTCGCCCTGGTCGCCAGCGGCGCCATCAGCGACGACGGGATCATCGACCCCCGCGACACGCGCACCGTCCTCGGCCTCACCCTGTCCGCCGTCCGCAACCGAGCCATCGAAGGCTCCTCCAGCTACGGGGTGTTCCGCCTGTGACCCGTCCCCTCACGTCCGTCCTCGTCGCCAACCGCGGCGAGATCGCCCGGCGCGTGTTCCGCACCGCCCGGGCCATGGGCCTGCGCTGCGTCGCCGTGTACGTCGACGCCGACGCCGCCGCCCCCTTCGTCACCGAGGCCGACGAGGCGGTCCGCCTCGCCGACGGTGGCTACCTCGACGCCGCCGCGGTGGTGGCTGCGGCGCGTGCCGCCGGCGCGGATGCCGTCCATCCCGGCTACGGATTCCTGTCCGAAAACGCCGCGTTCGCCCGC
>CAZCJT010000357.1:0-3406 GCA_964498565.1 uncultured Acidimicrobiaceae bacterium | reverse complement strand
CGGGAGGCGCTCGGCGAGGTGCAGCCCGGCGCCGAGCAGGATCGCCGTGTGCACGTCGTGGCCGCAGGCGTGGGCGACCCCGTCCCGGGTGCTGCGGGGCTCGGTCTGCTTCAGGTCCTGCATGGCGAGCGCGTCGATGTCGGCCCGCAACGCGACGACCGGTCCCGGCCCGCTCCCGATGTCGCAGATGACGCCGGTGCCGGACGTCAGCACCCTTGGCACCAGGCCGGCGGCCGCCAGCCGCTGGGCGACGAGCCGGGTCGTCTCGTGCTCCTCGCCGCTGGTCTCGGGGTGGGTGTGGAGGTGCCGGCGGAAGGCGACCAGCTCGGCGTGGTGGTGGTCGAGCCAGCGCTCGACGGTGGCGCTCGCCGTCATGCCGTGCGGGGCAGGGGATCGTCCTCGACCGGAATGATGTCTTCGGCGGCGGTCTCGGCGACGAGGTGCCGGACCACGTCCTCGAGGGAGCCACCGGCTTCCACGATGGCCCGCTGGCGCAGGTAGCTCGGCCCGGCAGCCCACACGTCGAGGACGTCGGCGAGCTCGGCGGTGGACCCGAGGCGCTGCGCCGTCGGGGTGAGCCGGTCGACGAGCTGCTCGAGCAGGAGCTCCGCCGGCCGTCGCTCGCCGGTGTCGGTGGCGATGAGGTCGGCGTTGACGCCGTGGCGGGCCGCCAACCACTTGTTCTCCCGCACGGCCCACGACCGCGGCGGGGCCGGCAGCTCGCCGGCGTCGAGGCGCTCCACGGCATCGGCGACCAGGCACTGGGCGAGGGCGGCCATGGCGGTGACCTCCCGGAGCGTGGGGGAGGCGTCGCACATCCGCAGCTCGACGGTGCCGAGCTCCGGATGGGGCCGGATGTCCCACCAGACCTCTTTCACCGAGCGGATCACGCCCGAGGTCACGAGGGTGCCCATGAAGTCCTCGAAGTCGTCCCAATCGGCGATCTCGGGCGGCAGGCCGGCCGTCGGCAACCCCTCGAAGATCTTGGGCCGCACCGACGCGAGGCCGGTGTCGTCGCCCTCGAAGTACGGGCTGGACGCGGACAGGATCTGCAGGAGCGGGAGGTGGCGGAGCAGCTCGTTGAGCACCGCGACGGCGTGGCGGCCGCTCGGGACGCCGACGTGGAAGTGGGTGCCGCAGATCAGCAGGCGGCGGGCCGTCCACTGCATCTCCTCGACCAGGGCGTGGTAGCGGTCCTTGGGGCTCACCTCCTGCTGGTCGGCGCAGGCGAAGGGGTGCGTGCCGGACCCCATGGGCACGACGCCGAGGCGCTCGCCGGCGGCGCGCACCTCGTCGAGCGTGGCTGCGAGGTCGGCCCGGGCGTCGGCCGGCGTGTCGCAGATCCCGGTGATGATCTCGACAGTCGAGCGGAACAGCTCGTGCTTGGCCTTGGGATGCTCCCCGTCGTGGCCGCGGCCGAGATCGGCGAGGAGCTCCTCGGCGACGCCGGCGAGCGCGCCCGTGGTCGCGTCGACGAGGTGCAGCTCGACCTCGACCCCGAGGGTCGGCCGGGCGTTGTGGGTGAAGGGGATCTCCATGGTCATCCCTCTGTTCCCGGCCGGCGACGGGGCTACACCACCGGGCGACGCCGCCCGGCCGGCTGGCGCCGAGGCCCTCGGGCGGCTTCCGCCATCCGCCGATAGGTGTCGGAGGGTGTTCCTAACGTCTCCGATGTGAGTGGATCGAGGCGATGTCGTGGCTGCGAGAGGCTCTTCGAGCCCTCGAGCCGCCATCTGCTCTGCCCTGCCTGTCGGCGACGAGCGTCGAGGGATGACTGTGCCTGCGGACGTTCCAAGCAGCCGACGTCCGCGACGTGCCGGGAGTGTCAGCAGACGGCAGGCGAGGCCAACGGCAACTGGAGGGGCGGCAAGACGTACCACAAGTCCGGTTACGCGATGCGCCGGGCGCCTGGCCACCCACGGGCCCGGGCACGGAGCCCCTACGTCTTCGAACACGTCCTGGTGATGGAGGCGACCCTCGGCCGCCACCTCCTGCCCGATGAATCAGTCCATCACCTGAACGGGGTCAAGGACGACAACCGGATCGAGAACTTGGAGCTCTGGGTCCGGCCGCAGCCGAGCGGCATCCGGGCTGCGGATGCGGTCGCTTGGGCGCACGAGATCCTCGCTCGCTACGAAGGGGCACCGGGCAGCTCCAACAATGCTCAAGCCGATCCGGATTGAGCACTCTTGGAGCTGGGGGGAATCGAACCCCCGTCCGTCTGGCGGTCACGCACCGCGATACGACCATCCCCGAACCTGCAGCTCACGGTTGCTGCGCCCTCGGGTGGGCGTGAACCCTACGGGTTCGTACCGTCGAGTCTTTCCTCGATCGTCAGGGGTCTTTCCCTCCGGTCAGCGGTCTCTCCCGCCGTCCACCACCACTTCTGTTGCCAGGCTGTGGTGATCTGGCCCCGCCAATCCTTTCGGATCGCGATGTTTCGCTTGTCGCTACCTAGTGACTAGGCGGCGAGTGCGAACTGCTCGTTATCAGCAGTTGTTTTTGTGCCCCGATTAACGAGTCTGAGCAACTCGGGTCGCACGATGTCGCTTCCGGTCCCGACGTCGAAACCGATCAGCCCCTTGTCAATGAGCAGTGCCGGCCGTGGCCGACGGGGCAATGGTACCGCCGGGCCGTGACGCGGCCACGGGGGAGTTCCTGTCGGACCCCCTGCGGATGATGGTCCCATGCGCCCGGCTCCTCCATCCCCACACCATCCCGCCGCCGATCCGTTCACCGTCGAGGCGATCATGTCCCGCCTCGCCGCCGGCGACACGGCGGCGATCTTCACCCTGTCCGAGCACCACGGCCACCGGGTCGCCGGCGTCGTGCGCCGCCAGCTGCGCACCTGCGGGGTCGACGTGGTGTCGCCCGACGACCTGCAGTCGCTCGTGCTCGACGCCTGCATGGAGCTCCAGGCCGTGGCACCGGCGTGGCGGCCCGGCGGGGCGCTGCCCTGGTGGTGGGCCGAGGGGCGCATCCGTGGGGTGGTCAACCGGTGGGTCGGCATCCACGCCGACCCCCTCGACGAGCACTGGTCCAAGGCCGAGCGGGAGGACGGGCCAGCGGCCCCGTCGGCGGAGGATTCCCTGGCCGAGGCATTCGCCCGGCTCGTCGCCGACGATCCGCGGGTGCGCCTCGTGGCCGAGGCGGCGCGAGCCGCCCGGGTCGACGACGTCGCCCTCGTGTGCCTGCTCGACTACCAGGTCCAGCAGGTGCAGGGCGATCCGTCGCCGGCCCACACGCTGGCCGCCCGGTACGGGACCACGCCCGATGCCATGCGCCAGCGCATCTGCCGCGGACGCAACCGGCTGCGCCGGGTGGTGGCGTCCGACCCCCGGTTTGCCGCCCTTGCCGCCCTGGAGCTGGTCGCATGAGTGCCGCCGACGCCCGCCTGCGCCACCCG
>CAZCJT010000356.1:0-3426 GCA_964498565.1 uncultured Acidimicrobiaceae bacterium | reverse complement strand
AGGCGGGTCGGTCGCTGCTGGGACCGGCAGTCGCGGCGGCCGGCACTGCCGTGGCGGTGCGAACGCTCCGCCGGCGCGCGGACGGGCCCGACCCCGTCGAGGGCGGGATCGACCAGGGCGACGCCGACACGTTGACCTGACGAACACGACCGACTGGGGGGAGATCGCCGGCGGCAACCGCGACGCCGGGTGTCGATGGGACGTAGCATCCGCGGCGACCGCCACCCACCAGGAGGACCCGTGCCGGATCTCAGCTCCAAGGTCGTGATCGTGACCGGCGCCAGCCGGGGGATCGGGGAGGCCATCGCCCGCCGGTTCGCCGCCGACGGCGCTGCCGTCGCGGTGACGGCCCGGACGGTCGAGGAGGGCGACCACCCGCTGCCGGGCAGCATCTCGGCCACCGTGGCCTCCATCACCGACGCCGGCGGGACGGCGCTGGCCGTGGCCGCCGACCTGGGTCGGGCCGAGGACCGGGCCCGCCTGGTCGACACGGTGACCCGCGAGCTCGGCCCGGTGGACGTGCTGGTGAACAACGCCGCCGTCACCTACTTCGAGCCGGTGACCGCGTTCCGCCCGAACCACTACGACCTCATGTTCGAGGTCCAGGTGCGGGCGCCGTTCGACCTGGCCCAGCGGGTGCTGCCCGGCATGCGCGAGCGCCGGTCGGGCTGGATCCTCAACATCTCCTCGCCCGCCGCCATCCACCCCCAGGGTCCGCCCTACCCCGGCGTGATGCCGGGCGGCACCGTCTACGGGATGTGCAAGGCGGCGCTCGAGCGGTTCACCACCGGCCTGGCCGCCGAGGTGCACGCCGACGGCATCGCCGTGAACGTGCTGTCACCGACCGGCCTCGTCCCGACCCCCGGTGTCGTCCACCACAACCTCGACAAGCTGATCCCCGAGGAGCACCACGAACCGCCCGCCTACATGGCGGAGGCCTCGTATGCGCTCTGCACCGGCGACCCCGCCACGCTGACGGGCCGGATCGCCTTCTCCCAGTCCCTGCTCGACGAGCTCGGCATCGACGTCCCTGGCTGAATCCGCTCCGGCCGCGTCCGCCCCGCCTGGCCCCTGTTCTGGGCCCCGGGGCACGTCGTCCACGACGTTCTCCGCGGCCCAGAACCGTTCGGGTTCGGGTTCGGGTACGACGGTGACGGCTCGGCGTCAGGCTCCGGTGTCGACCGGCGCCGGGAGGTCGACGGCGATGTCGTGGAACGTCATCCCGCCGGGGACGCGGCTCCCCGTCAGCAGGAACATGTCCGAGATCGGTGTGAGCGTGAGGTAGAGGGTCTGGCCCTCGGCCACCCGCACGCCGACACCGGGCAGCTCCGCCTCGATCGGCACCCGCCGGGCCACGCCGACGTGTCGGATGGGCAGGAGGTTGTTCTGCACGACCTGGGCCGTGAGCGGCGTGGTGCCGACGGACAGGCCGGCGAACAGCCGGTTCTCGACCCCGAGGGAGCTGATCGTGGCCCGCAGCTTCGGGATGCCGGCGACGTCGATGGGGCCCTTGGCGATCGGGATGTGGACGGGCAGGCCGACGCCGGTGGTGAGGGTGGGCGGCACGGGCAGGACAGGCTTGACCGTGTTGGGCTCGAGCACGTCGCCCTGGAGGCAGACGCCGTCGGGGGTGGCGATGTTGAAGCGCTTCAGCTCCGCGGGCCGGATCGAGGCTTTCTTGCCGGTCGGGTCCACCGTGGCGAAGAGCTCGACGGTGAGCGCCGGGAAGTCGGCGGCGGCGAGGTCCGTGCACGGGTCGCCGGAGCCCTGCGTGCCGAGGGGCAGGATCTGCGGGAGGGCGTGGCCGCCGTTGAAGCCGATGAACGTGCTCTCGGCCCGGGCGTCCTCGGTGAGGACGAGGTTGAAGTTGCGCAGGCCCTGGTTGAGGTTGAACAGGTTGTCGGTGGTCCCCTGGCGGACGATCACCGGGATGTCGAGCTGGACGCCCTGCTCGGTCCACCAGCTCGGGCCGTTGTCGGCGAGAAAGTCGACGATGTCCGCGCCGTTCAGGACCTGGGTGACGGTGGCGGCGTCGATGCCGAGCGGTTCCACCAGGGCGGCCACCTGGTCGGCGACGCCCGGGGGGAGGTCGGTGCCGTCGGGCATGGTGCCGGTGACGACGCCGACGGCGTAGCCGATGATCACCTCCGGCGGGAGGGCGTTGGCGCCGGCCAGGATCAGTAGCGTGTCCCACAGGGTGCGGGGTACGCCCTGGGGTCCGAGGCTGTCGTTCAGGTCGTGCCAGGTGATCTCGGGGGCGAGGGCATCGAAGCGGGTGCCGCCCTTGCGGACCCGAGCGAACTGGTCGAGCAGGGCGCCGGCGAACTGGTAGCCGCCGCCGTAGCTGCCGCCCACCGCGAACAGGACGGGGTCGTCGGCCTGCTTCTTGCTGTCGCGCGCGACCCAGTCGAGTGCGGCCACGTAGTCGACGACGGCGACCACATCACGCCCCTCCTTGGCCGGGTCCATGATGTTGGCCTTGTCGTCGGTCGACTCGCCGAAGCCTCGCTGGTCGAAGCTGAGCACGCCGTAGCCGGCGGCGAGGTACGGGGCCACGGCGCCTGACGCCGTCGTCTCGCGCGACCCGGCCCAACCGTGGCTGTGCAGCACCATGGGCACGGGATCGTCGGCGTCGGCATCGACGGGCCGGAACACGGTGGCTGCGATCTGGTGCCCGTCGGCGAGGTTCGCGATGGTGACGTCCTCCACCACCGCAGCCCCGGCCTGTGGCGGGACGGCTGTCTCGGCGGCGACGACGGCGGTGGCGGGGACGAACAGCGCGGCGGCGAGCACAGCGACGGTGGTGCGACGGCGGAGCATGGGAGACCCCTTCGCCGTGGCCGTCAGCATCCCCTGCCGACCCGCTCGACGGCCCCGGCCGCCGTCCTCAGGCGGGCAGCACCCGGTCCAGGAAGGCGCCCAGGTGGGCGTTGAACTCCTCGGCGTGGGTGCGGTGGGGGAAGTGCCCGGCGCCGTCGACATGGACCAGGCGGGCGTCGCTGGCCCGATCGGCGATGACCTGGCTGCCGGCGTGGTAGCGCTGGTCGTCACCTCCCACGAGCACGAGCACGGGCACATGGACGTCCTGGAGGCGGTCGAGCACGACGCTGTCGGGCTGGCCGCAGATGCCCCGCGCCGAGGCCGGCACGCCTTGGCGCTCGCCGAACCCGGCGACGAAGTCGTTCCACGCCTCGCGCTTGGTCGCATCGCGGAAGCCCGGCCCGGTGGCGATCAGCACCAGACCGGCCACGCCGGCGGGATCCAGCACCGTGCGACACAGCGACAGGTAGCCGCCGAGGCTGTGGCCCACGAGCACGGCCGGGCCTGGTCCCGCCGCCTCGATCGCCGCGTCCAGCCACGCCAGCGCGGAGGCACGGGTGGACGGCTCCCCCTCGGGGTCGGAGCGCCCGTGACCGGGCAGGTCCC
>CAZCJT010000355.1:0-3468 GCA_964498565.1 uncultured Acidimicrobiaceae bacterium | reverse complement strand
CTGCTGGGGTGCGGCGTGATGGCCGGCTACGGCGCCGCCGCCCACACCGGCGAGATCGGGGAGGGGCAGAGCATCGCCGTGTTCGGCTGCGGTGGGGTCGGCATGGCTGCGCTGGCCGCCGCCCGCCAGCGGGGCGCGACCACGATCATCGCCGTCGACCTCGACCCGAGGAAGCTGGAGATGGCGAGGGGCTTCGGTGCGACCCACGCCGTGAACCCGAACGACGGCGACCCGGTCGAGGCCATCAGAGCGCTCACCGGTGGCTTCGGCGTCGACGTGTGCATCGAGGCCGTCGGCAACCCGAAGGTCCTCGAGCAGTGCTTCTACGCCCGGGACCTGGCGGGCACGGTGGTGCAGGTGGGCGTCCCGACACCCGACATGCGGTTCCCCGACATCCCGATGATCGACTTCTTCGGGCACGGTGGTGCGCTCAAGCCGTCGTGGTACGGGGACTGCCTCCCGTCGCGGGACTTCCCGGCGCTCATCGAGCTGTTCCTGCAGGGCCGGTTCCCGCTCGGCGACTTCGTGTCCGAGCGCATCGGGATCGACGACGTGGAGGAGGCGTTCCACAAGATGGAGCGAGGCGAGGTCCTGCGATCGGTGGTGGTGCTGTGATGGCTACCCGCATCGAGAAGGTCGTCACGTCCGGCATCTTCAGCCTCGACGGCGAGGACCACGAGGTCGACAACAACATCTGGCTGTACGGCGACGACGACGAGGTGGTGGTCGTCGACGCGGCGCACGACCACGAGCCCATCCTCGACGCCGTGGGGACCCGGCGGGTGGTCGCCATCGTGCTGACGCATGCCCACAACGACCACATCAACGCCGCGGGCGCGCTGGCCGATGCCACCGGCGGGCCGATGCTGATCCACGAGGACGACCGGATGCTGTGGGAGGTCGTGTACCCCAACCGCGGGCCCAACGGCACGCTCGTTGACGGTGACACGGTGACCGTGGCCGGTGAGTCGCTGCGGGTGCTCCACACGCCGGGCCACTCCCCCGGCGGCATCTGCCTGCTCACCGATCCCGACGGCGCCAACCCGGGTCACCTGTTCGGCGGCGACACGCTCTTCAACGGCGGGCCCGGTGCGACGGGGCGGTCGTTCTCCAGCTTCGAGACCATCATCGAGTCGATCCGCACGAAGCTCCTCCCGCTCCCACCAGACACCGTGGTGCACACCGGCCACGGCGACGACACCACCATCGGCGCCGAGGCACCCGGCATCGAGGCCGCCGCCGCCGGCTGAACCGACCGATCTGGCCTACGGATCCCCTCACATGCGCGGGAATCGGTAGGCCAGTTCGGATCGGGCGGGATCGCTCTGGGTGGGTCAGACGCGGGCGAGCAGGTCCTCGACCGCAGCCAGCACCATCGCCCGGTGCTGACGGGAGTCGTGGATGAGGTGGCCGCAGCCGTCGGCGACCCGGGACTCGATCCCCGCGCTGCGCTCGGCCAGGCGGGCCAGGTCCGCTTCCCGGACGAGCGTGTCCGGCATGGCCGGGTCACCGGCGATCACGATGCCGGGCACCGGCAGCTCCCGCTCGGGATCGAACACCGGTGCTTGGCTGCCGTCGAAGACGGGATCGAGCACGGCGGCGTCGAGCTGCAGCATCGACTCGGCCATGGCCTCCAGCGCGTCGTCGTGCACCATCTCGCCGAAGGAGGGCCCCGACGAGCTCGGTGCGGCCCGCATGATCTCGACCAGATCAGCCGGCGCCATGCCGGACGCCTGCATCCGGGGGATCGACTCCCGCATGAGCCGGAAGCTGTCCAGCAGCGAGTTGCCCTCCAGCGGCGCCGTGCCCGCGGACGGCGCAGCCATGATGGCCGGGTCCTCGAGGACCACGCCCCGGACCAGCTCGGGACGGGTCTGGGCCAGGCCCGCGGCCGCACCGCCGCCGAGGGAGTGGCCGACGACGACGGTGGGCTGGCCCAGCACCTGCTCGCACACCGCGGTGGCGTCGGCGATGTAGTGGCGGAAGGTGTAGGCGCCGGGCGTGCGGCCGGAGCGGCCGTGGCCCCGGAAGTCGAGGCGCACGACCCGGTACCGGTCGACGAGGTGGGGTACGAGCCACCCCCACGTCGACGTGCTCTGGGTGATCCCGTGCAGCACGAGCACGGGCGGGGCGTCGTCGGCCCCGTCGATCTCGAGGTGCAGGGTGACGTCGTCGGTCTGGAGCTCCACGGCCGCGCAACGTAACCCAGCCAGCGCCGCTGGCAGGTCGACGGGCGGGGCGCACGAGTCCGTCGCCGGGGGTGGGCCAAGGCCGTGTCACGCCCCGGGTGTCTGGTGCCACGTGGCCATGGGCATGGACCTCGCATGCCGCGCGCCATCTGGACCGGGAGCATCAGCTTCGGCTTGGTGAACGTCCCGGTGAAGCTGTTCACCGCCACCGAGGACCGCTCGGTCGGGTTCCACCAGTTCGACCCCGACACCGGCGAGCGCATCCGCTACCAGCGGGTCACGGAGAAGTCCGGCAAGGAGGTGGAGTACGGCTCCATCGTCAAGGGCTACGAGCTCGAGGACGGCAGCCACGTGCTCATCACACCCGAGGAGCTCGAGGCGGTCGAGCCAGGCAGGAGCCGCACGATCGACATCGAGGACTTCATCGACCTCGACGACGTCGACCCGGTGTACTTCGACAAGACCTACCACCTCGCCCCCGCCGACCAGGCGGCGGCCAAGCCCTACGCCCTGCTGCGCGAGGCGATGAAGGAGTCGAACCGGGTGGCCATCGCCCGCTTCGTCATGCGGGCCAAGCAGAGCCTGGCCGCCATCCGGGTGGCATCGCCGGCCGACGGCCACGGCGACGCGGGCGACGTGCTGGTGCTCGAGACCATGCACTTCGGCGACGAGGTGCGCAGCCCGGCCGCCATCCGCGAGCTGAAGGTCCTCGACGACGGCATCGACATCACCGACCGCGAGCGGGCGGCCGCCCGGAGCCTGGTCGAGTCGCTCACCTCGGACTGGGAGCCGGACAGGTACACCGACACCTACCGCGAGCGGGTCCTCGACCTGGTCGCTCGCAAGGCCGAGGGTGAGCGCATCGTCACCGAGCAGCCCGAGGCGCCCAAGGCGTCGGTGACCGACCTCATGGCCGTGCTCGAGGCGAGCGTCAACGAGGCCCGCCAGAAGCGGGGCGACGCCCCGAGGGCGGAGGCCGCCTCGTCGGGCACCGACTACGCCTCCATGTCCAAGGACGAGCTGTACGAGCAGGCCCAGCGGCGCGACATCGACGGGCGGTCGAAGATGACGAAGGACGAGCTGGTCGCCGCCCTCTCCGACGCCGAGCTGGCGGAGGCGTCGTGAGCGCGGCGCCGCTGGACGGGTGCCCGGACTGCACCGACGACACCGAGCACTGCCACTGGGCCTGGGTCCGCCACCCCGACGGCCACGGCGAGTGCCTCGCCCTCGAGTGCCGCTTCGGCCCCGACGCCCACGTCATCGTCGTCGCCTGCGCCGA
>CAZCJT010000354.1:0-3474 GCA_964498565.1 uncultured Acidimicrobiaceae bacterium | reverse complement strand
GTGCTGCTCTCGGCGTGTGCCGACGGCGACGAGCCGCTGCCGACCGGTGAGCGCACGGCGGCCTCCACCGTGCAGGAGGGCCCGGTGGCGGCGGCGGCGGTGGTGCCCGGGGACTGCCTGAACGGGATCGTCATCGGCGCCGCCGAGCGGGCCGAGATCACCTCCGCCGAGGTCGTGTCCTGCGACCAGGAGCACGGCCTGGAGGTCTTCGCCACCTTCGAGCTGACGGCGGCCGACTTCGAGCTCACCGAGCCGGCGGAGTACCCCGGTCCCGTGCGCGTCGTCCGGGCCGCCGACGAGCGCTGCGCCGAGCGCATCGAGGAGCTGGTCGACGACCGCGGGGCCTTCGGGCTCATCGCCATCTGGCCGTCCCAGGAGTCGTGGGAGGCAGGCGACCGGGGCGTGGCATGCGCGGTGTTCGCGCCGGACGGCTCACGCTTCGAGTCCCGCCAGCTCTGAGGCGCCGATCGCTACACGCCGCGGAAGCGGGCCGGGCGCTTCTCGTGGAAGGCCCGCACGCCCTCGAGGCGGTCCTCGCTGGTCCACGCCCGGTCGAAGGCGAGCTCGACGTCGGCATCACCGACCGTGCGGCCGGAGAGCCGGTCGAGGGCGAGCTTCTGTCCGGCCACCGACAACGGGGCCAGGCGGGCCACGTCCTCGGCCCATGCGATGGCATCGGCCAGGTCACCGGCCCGCTGCGCGAAGCCGGTGCGCAGGGCGGACTCGGCGTCGATGGTGTCGGCGGCCAGCAGCACCGCCCGGGCCGGGCCGTGACCGGCGAGCAGGGCCAGCTTCTCGATGGTCCAGTGGTCGACCATCAGGCCGAGCTTGGCCGAGGGGATCCCGAACCGGGCACCCGGACCGACCACCCGCAGGTCGCACGACAGCGCCAGCTGCATGCCGGCGCCCATGGCCGGTCCGTGGACGGCGGCGATGGTGCAGATCGGCAGCCCGCTGAGGGCATCGAGCGTGGTCCGCACCAGTGCGGCCGCGTCGCGGTCCTCCACGTGCGTGAGGTCGGCCCCGGCGCAGAACGCCGACCCCTCGCCCGTGAGCACGAGCGCCCGCGCATCGCCCACCGCCTCGAACGCCGCTCGCAGCCCGGTCAGGTGCTCGGCATCCACGGCGTTGCGCCGGTCCGGTCGGTCGATCGTGCAGACGAGCACGGACCCGTGTCGCTCGGTGCGGATCATCGAGGCATCTTGGCAGGCACCCGCGAGCACCTCGCTACCCTCGCCGGCGTGCGACCCCGGCTCCCCGTGCTGGCGCTGGCGGTCCTGGTGGCCGGGTGCGCCGGGGAGGAGCCCACGGCCGCGGAGCGCCGGGCCGAGGTGGTCGCCCAGCTGGCGCAGGACCTGCGCGTCGAGACCGACGGCGCCCTGGACGAGGAGATGGCCAGGTGCGTGGCAACCGAGCTGTTCGATGCCGTCGGCGAGGACCGCTTCGACGACGTGGTCGCTGCGGTCGACGACGAGGACTCGCCCCTCCGCGACCAGGTCATCGACGTCTTCGCGTCCTGCGACGCGCTCGACCCGCTCGTGGAGGGCGCCGGGTAGGGCGGGGTCACGGGCGGGGACGAGGAGCTTCGTTACCGTCGTGACGTGGTCCTCCTGCTCGCCGCCGCCGTCGTCGGCATGGTCACGGGCGCGCTGCGCCCACCGCTCGGAGCCCACCTCGCCGACCCTCGCCTCCTCGTGCCGGGGGTGGCAGCCGTCGCGGTGGCGCTGCACCTGTCGCTCGGCCTGCTGAGCCCCACGGTGGCCGGCCCCCTGCTCGGCCTCGCACTCTTCCTCCTGACCGGGTTCGGGCTCCTCAACCTCCACCTGGTGGGCATGGGCGTGCTCACGATCGGGATGGCGCTGAACGCGGCCGTCGTCCTGGTCAACGGGGCCATGCCGGTGCGGGCCACCGCCGTGCTCGACGCCGGGATCGCCCAGCCCGGCGAGCTGGTGCTGGTCGATCTCGGTGCCGGACGCCGCTACGAGGCCACCGGCGACTGGCTCCCGGTGCTCGGCGACGTGCTCCCCGTCGGCGCGCTGGGTTCGGTGGTGTCCTTCGGCGATCTGATCGTCCTGGTCGGGATCGCCACGGTCGCCTCGGACCTCGTGCGCTACGCCCGCCGGCCCCAGCCCGGCTCAGGTGCGGGGAGGTCCGGGGACCGGTTCCCGGCGGAGCGAGTCGTCGAGCACGGCGTCCGACGGCAGCCGCTCCGGGTCGGCGATGGCGCCCAGCACGGCCAGCAGCTGCACCGTGGCGGCCACGTCGTGGACCCGGAACACCGTCTCGGGGACGGCCGCCGCCACGGCAGCGACCGCGGCGAGCGTGCCGGCGTCGCGGCGGCTCGGCGTGGTCCGGGTGATCGCGCCGATGAAGTCCTTGCGGGACAGCGCCAGCAGCAGCGGCCGTCCCAGCTCGGCCATGCGGCCGATGCCGTGGACGAGGTCCAGGGACTGCCGGGGGGTCTTGGCGAAGTCGACTCCCGGGTCGAAGAGCACCTGCTCACGTGAGACGCCGGCCGCCTGGAGGCGGTCGAGCGTGCGGTGCCCGAAGTCGAGGACGTCCTCCACCACGTCGGCGTAGAGGTCGCGCTCGAGGATCTTCACCTTCGGAGGGCCCACGGTGTGCATGAGGACGAAGCCGGCGTCCCACGCCGCCACCACGTCGGCCAGGTCGGTGTGGTGCAGCGCCGACACGTCGTTGATGACGTCGGCCCCGGCCCGCAGGCAGGCATCGGCCACCGCGGGCTTGTACGTGTCGATGGACAGCAGCCCGTCGATGCCGGCGGCCCGCACGGCCTCGATCAGCGGGACGAGGCGGCCGATCTCCTCGTCGACCTCCAGCTCGGGCGTCTTGGTGTTGGCCGACTGTCCGCCCAGATCGACGAGCAGGGCCCCGGCCGAGAACTGCTCGCCGACCTGCACGACCTGCTGGTCGAGCGTCGTGCCACCATCACCGGAGAAGGATTCGGGGCTGGCGTTTACGATCCCCATGGTGGCCGGGCCGTCGATGCGGATCGTGCGGTCTCGGGCTCGGAAGGTCGGGTCCACGCCCTGACGCTAGGCAGTGCTCGAGCGGTCGGTGACGTTCTCGCCGGTGCCCGACGTCGGTGGCACACGGGCGCCGTGGGACCGGTGTGGGACCATGCGAGGCGTGCCCGAACCCGCCAACGCCGACCCCGGCGACCCCGTCCTCGAGCGTCGCCGGCGCATCGCCGGTCTGGTCCGCATGGGACAGCGCGCCGGCTACGGCCTCTTCGGCCTCGCCATCCTGCTGTTCGTGGTGGGGCTGGTCGTCGGCTTCGGAGGCGCCGTGACGCCGGGCATCGTGGCCTCGATCGTCGTCGGCTCCGCGGTCCTCGCGCCGGCCATCGTGTTCGGCTACGCCGTGAAGGCGGCCGAGCGCGACGACCGCCAGCAGGGCCGGACCACGCTGGGCCGTCCCGAGTAGCCCGGGCTACCAGCCGCGCTCGCCGGC
>CAZCJT010000353.1:0-3477 GCA_964498565.1 uncultured Acidimicrobiaceae bacterium | reverse complement strand
TCTACACGATGCTCGGCATGACGTTCTTCGGCACGCTCCTGGAGGAGACGTGACACCCACCACCACCGAGGCCAGCCCCACGGCCTCGCCCGCGTCGAGCACCGCTTCGCCGCTCACCCGCGTGCTCGGCACGCTGTCGGCCGTGGGCGTCGCCGCGGTGGCCTGGCTCGGCCTGGTCGCCTCGCCACCTGATCGGGTCCAGCAGGATTCCGTCCGCCTCCTCTACGTCCACGTGCCCGCCGTGACCTGGATGTACGTCGCCGTGTTCGTCTGCGCCGGTGCCTCCCTCATGTGGCTGCGCAAGCGCACGGACGGCTGGGACGTGCTGGCCGCCGCCGCCGCCGAGATCGCCACCGTCCTCACCGCCCTCGGGCTGCTGACCGGCTCCGTGTGGGGGCGGCCCACGTGGGGCGTCTACTGGGTGTGGGACGCCCGGCTGACCTCGACCGCGATCCTGTTCGTGCTCCTCCTCGGCTACCAGGCGCTGCGGCGCTACCCGGCCGATCCGCAGTCCCGGTCCCGCATGGCCGCCGTGCTCGGCCTGCTGCTGGTGCCCAACGCCGCCATCGTCCACTTCTCCGTCGACTGGTGGCGGGGCCTGCACCAGGACGCCACCGTCTCCAAGATCGACGTGTCCATCGAGGGTCTCATGCTGTTCACCCTCGGCGTCAGCTTCGTCGTCATGGGTGTCGTGTGCGCCTGGCTGCTCGTCCACCGCTTCCGCGTCGGCTGGCTGGAGCGTCGGGCCGAGCGCCACCACCTCGATGCCGCCCTGGCCGACCGCCGGGCCGACGCCGACCCGTCCGCCGGGGTCGCGGTCGGAGGTGCCCGCTGATGTCCACCGTCCTCGCCATGACCCACGCCGGCTACGTCGCCGCCGGCTGGATCGCCACCGCCGCGCTGCTCGGGGGGTACGCAGCCGCCACCATCCGCAAGGGCCGCCGGCTCTCGCAGGTCGTCCCTCCCGAGGAGCGCCGCTGGTCATGACCCCGCCCGTCGACCCCACCACCCCCGATCCCCACGCGCCGTTCGAGGACACCGACGACGTCGACGGCATCGACCTCACGCCCCGCCAGGCGCCACCCGTCGGCGGGGGATCGGCCGACCGGGGCAAGCGCGTCGCCATCCTCGGGACGCTCGGCGTGCTCGTCGTCGCGCTCGTGTTCATGGCGTACCAGGGGCTGAACAACGCCACCGTCTTCTTCCGCAACGTCGACGAGGCCGTCGAGCAGCGAGACGACCTGGGCGACCGCCGCTTCCGGCTCCAGGGCTCCGTGGTGCCCGGCTCCGTCGAGTCCGACGGCGGCTCGGTCCGGTTCGCGGTCGAGTACGGGGGCGTGGAGACCGAGGTGGTCCACGCCGGCGACCCGCCCGAGCTGTTCCAGCCCGACATCCCCGTGGTGCTCGAAGGGCGCTGGAGCGACGAGGGCGACTGGTTCGCCAGCGACCGCATCCTGGTGAAGCACTCCGAGGACTACGAGGCCGACAACCCCGACCGCACGGACGACTACGTGGGCGAAGGGACCTCGGTCGAGTGAACGCTGCGCTCGGCACCGCTGGGGTCACCCTCGGCCTGATCGCATGCCTGGCCGGCTCGGTCACCATGGTCGTGGGGCTCCGGGGCGAGCGCGCCGCGCTCATCCGCACCGGCCGCAGCTACGCCTTCCTCGCGCTCGCCGGCGCCGTCCTCGCCACCGTCGCGATGGAGCGGGCGCTCATCACCCGCGACTTCTCGCTCGAGTTCGTGGCGAACAACGGCTCCACCCGCACCCCGGCGCTGTTCAACGTGGCCACCATGTGGGCCGCCCTCGAGGGCTCGATCCTGCTTTGGGCCCTCGTGCTGGCCGGCTACACCGCGCTCATCGCCCACAAGTTCCGGGGACGCCTCGCCGACCCGCTCGTCGGGTGGGCGCTGCTGACCATGCTCGTCGTGGGGATCTTCTTCTTCGGCCTCATGCTCGGCCCGGCCAACCCGTTCACGACGGTGAGCCCCGTGCCGCTCGACGGCCCCGGCCCCAATCCGCTGCTGCAGAACCACATCCTGATGGCGTTCCACCCGCCGATGCTCTACCTCGGCTACGTCGGCTTCACGGTGCCGTTCGCGTTCGCCGTCGCCGCCCTGGTGACCGGTCGGGTGGGGGAGGGCTGGCTGCTCGCCACCCGTCGCTGGACGCTGTTCGCGTGGGGCTTCCTCACCGTCGGGATCATGCTCGGGGCCTGGTGGTCCTACGAGGTCCTGGGCTGGGGCGGGTACTGGGCGTGGGACCCGGTCGAGAACGCATCCCTGCTCCCGTGGCTGACCGGCACGGCCTACCTCCACTCGGTGATGGTGCAGGAGCGGCGGGGGATGCTGCGGGTCTGGAACATCTCGCTGCTGTGCGCCACGTTCGCGCTCACGATCCTCGGCACGTTCCTGACCCGTTCGGGTGTGGTCGACTCGGTCCACGCCTTCTCGGAATCCGACATCGGAGCCTGGCTGCTGGCGTTCTTCGGCCTGATCGTCGTGGTCACGGTGGGGCTCATCGGCTGGCGCGGTGACCGCCTCCGCGCGCCGGGCAGCATCGACTCGCCGGTGTCCCGGGAGGGCTCCTTCCTCGCCAACAACATCCTGTTCGCCGCGTTCGCCTTCGTGGTCCTGCTCGGCACCGTCTTCCCCCTCGTGGTGGAGGCGGTGAACGGCGACCAGCTCTCCGTCGGCGTGCCGTACTTCAACCGGATGACCATGCCGCTCGGCCTGCTCCTCCTGTTCCTCATGGCGATCGCACCGGTCCTGCCGTGGCGCAAGGCGTCCCAGGAGCTGCTGCGTGTCCGCCTGTTCTGGCCCGCCGTCGCGGCGGCGGCCACCGTCGTCGGCACCGTCCTGGCCGGCGCTCGCGGGCTCGCGCCCGTGCTCGCCTTCGGTCTCGGCGCCTTCGCCGGCGGCGCCGCCCTCCGCCAGGTGGTCCTCGCCTCCCGGCGCAACGGGTGGCGAGGCCTCGTCGGGCGCACGAACGGCGGGATGATCGTGCACCTCGGCGTGGTCATGATCGCCGTCGGCCTGGCCGCCTCCCAGTCGTACTCGTCCGAGGTCGAGCTGCGGATGGAGGAGGGCGAGACGGCCACGGTCGACGGCCACACCCTCGTGTTCGAGGGCCTGGAGACCACCGAGGACCCGGAGAAGACCACCATCGCCGCCCTCGTGCGCGTGGACGGCGGCAAGGTGTACCGGCCGGCCGTGAACGAGTACGTCTTCGGCGGCCAGACCATCGGCACCCCATCGGTCTCCACCGGCCTGCGCCAGGACGTGTTCCTCGCCCTCCTCGACGTCCCGGCCGAGCCCGGCGACCCCGCGGTGATCCGTGTCGTCATCCAGCCGCTCGTGACCTGGCTGTGGATCGGAGGCGGGGTCATGGGCGTGGGCACCGCGCTGGCCGCCTTCCCCGGCAAGCGCCGCCGGCCCACCGAGCCGACCTCCTCGCCGGCCGGCACCGCGGCCCC
>CAZCJT010000352.1:0-3501 GCA_964498565.1 uncultured Acidimicrobiaceae bacterium | reverse complement strand
TACTCGTACTTGTTCCGGCTGCCGCGCGGGATCTCCACCACGACGTCGATCGTCTTCACCGGCCGAACCTCGTCCACGAGGTCGGCGCGCGCGTCGAGAGATGATGGTTCCACTGCAGTTCCTCTGCTTGTTGGAGGTCGAAGGACCCTGTCCACACGGGTCGCCCCGTGACCGCCGCGGTTCCAGCCCCGCTACGACGGCGCCGACACCGTAACCCGGGCGCCGCTCCGATCAGATCTCGACCCGGGTGCCGACCTCGAAGATCCGGTCGGACGGGAGCCGGAAGTAGTCAGCCGCGCTCGTCGCGTTCCGGCCCATCACGCCGAAGAGCCGTTCGCGCCACAGCGCCATGCCGGGCTGCTGCGTGGCGACGACGGTCTCCTTCCCGAGGAAGAAGGTGGCCTCGGCGACGTCGATGTCGCGCAGCCGGCCCAGGTCCCGGTGCAGGTCGGGGTCCTCCATGAACCCGTAGTGCACCTCGACCAAGGACACGCCGTCACCCAGGGACACCTCGCGGAGCCGTTCCTCCTCGCCACGTCGAGGTACATCGTCGGTGACGACGGAGGCGACCACGACGCGCTCGTGCAGGACCCGGTTGTACCGGACGTTGGCCAGCAGCGAAGGGGGCGTCATGCCCGGCATGCTGAACAGGTAGACGGCCGTCCCGGGGACCCGCGTCGGCGGATCCGTTCGGAGGTCCTCGAGGTACGTCTCCAGCGGCACCCGGCCGAGCTGGATCCGCTCCCGCACGAGATCTCGACCGGTCTTCCACGTCGTGAGCAGCACGAAGACGATGCCGCCGGCGACGATCGGGAACCACCCGCCAGCCGGGATCTTCGGCACGTTCCCGGCCAGGAAGGCGAGATCGACGACCAGCAGCACCCCCGCCACGGCGACCACGGTGGCGCGAGACCAACCCCAGAGGGTCCGGGCGACGACGGCGAAGAGCACCGTGGTGATCACCATCGTCGCCGTCACCGCGATCCCATACGCGGCAGCCAGGGAGCTCGAGGACCGGAAGCCGAGGACCAGACCGATGCAGGCCACCATGAGCACCCAGTTGATGGCGGGCACGTAGATCTGGCCCTGGGCGTCGCTGGAGGTGTGGACGATGCGCAGCCGGGGGGCGTAGCCGAGCTGCACCGCCTGCATCGTCAGCGAGAACGCCCCGGAGATGAGGGCCTGCGACGCGATCACCGTCGCCGCAGTGGCCAGCACGACCATCGGCACGAGGGCCCAGTCCGGCGCGAGGCGGAAGAACGGGCTGTCGATCGAGTCGGGCTCCTGGAGGAGCAGGGCGCCCTGGCCGAAGTAGTTGAGCAGCAGGCCGGGGAGCGCGACCGCGAACCACGCCACGGCGATCGGTCGGTGACCGAAGTGGCCCATGTCGGCGTAGAGGGCCTCGCCGCCGGTCACCACGAGGAACACGGAACCGAGCACCAGGACGCCGGTCATGCCGTTGTCGGCGAAGAACTCGACGCCGTGGCGAGGGTCGAGCGCGGCGAGGACGTGGGGTTCGGCGGCCACCTGCCGTGCACCGAGGACCCCCAGCACGGTGAACCACAGGACCATGATCGGGCCGAACACCCTGCCGACGGCATGGGTGCCGAAGCGCTGCACGGCGAAGATCGCCACCAGGATGGCGACGGTCAGCGGGAGCACGAGGTCTTCGAGCGCCGGCGCAGCGATGGTGGTGCCCTCGACGGCGCTCAGCACGGAGATGGCCGGCGTGATCATCCCGTCCCCGTAGAGCAGCGCCGTGCCGAACAGCCCGAGCAGGACCAGCGCCCAGCGGGCACCCCGGCGGGCCGTGGGCGTGACGAGTGCGGTCAGGGTCAGGATGCCGCCCTCGCCGTCGCTGTCGGCTCGCATGACCAGGGCCAGGTACTTGATCGAGATCACCACGATCAACGACCAGAACACGAGGGAGAGGACGCCCAGGATGTTGCTCTCCAGCACCTCCAGCACGTGGCCGTGGCCTTCGAAGGCCTCGCGGAACGCGTACAGCGGGCTCGTGCCGATGTCGCCGAACACCACGCCGAGGGCACCCAGCGTGAGCACCCCGGTCCGGGAGCGACCTGGGGTCGACTCGTGGGTCACTTCTGCCTCCTGCTTCGGGGTCCGGCACCTCCGGACTCCCACACCGGCGAAGAACGCCCGTGCCGCACGCGGAACCAGCCCCGCTACGTGCGCAGCCCAGGACGCTAACGGGCGCCAGGTCCGGTCACGCAGCGCCCGATCGCGGTCTCGGCTGTTCCCGGGGCAGCAACTACCCTCGCCCCTCGTGTCCACCCCCGCCTTCTCCGCCCCGATCGGGACGCGCGACGTGCTCGCTCCGGAGTCGGCCCGGTGGATCGCGCTCCTGTCGGTGTTCGGCGAGCTGGCCCACCGGTACGGCTACGGCATGGTGCACACGCCGATGTTCGAGGACCTCGGCGTCTTCCAGCGGATGGGTGCCGGCACCGACGTGGTCACCAAGGAGATGTACGACTTCGAGGACAAGGGGGGTCGGCGGGTCGCCCTGCGCCCGGAGGGCACGGCCAGCGTCGTGCGCGCCTTCGTCGAGCACCGGCCGCTCGTCCCGTGGAAGGCCTGGTACGTCACGCCGGCGTTCCGGTACGAGAAGCCGCAGAAGGGCCGGTACCGCCAGCACCACCAGGTGGGCATCGAGGTGCTCGGGGTGGACGATCCCGACGTCGACGTCGAGGTCATCGCCCTCGCCGAGCGGTACCTGCGCACGCTCGGCGCGTCCCGGTTCCTCCTCATCATCAACTCCATGGGCGACGCCGAGGACCGGGCCAACTACGTCGAGATCCTCCGCGCCTACCTCGCCGACGTGCGGGACGAGATCGCCGAGGAGGACCGGGACAAGATCGAGCGCAACCCCATGCGGGTCCTCGACTCCAAGCGTCGCGACACCATGCAGGCCACGGCCGACGCGCCCCGCATCTCCGACGTGCTATCGGCCGAGAGCACCGAGCGCTTCGAACGGGTCCAGGCCGGGCTCCGGGCACTCGACATCGAGTTCGCCATCGATCCCCGCCTGGTCCGCGGGCTCGACTACTACACGCACACCCTCTTCGAGTTCCAGAGCACGGCGCTCGACGCCGCCCAGTCCACCATCGTCGGCGGCGGCCGGTACAACGGCCTGGTGGAGTCGCTCGGCGGCCCGGAGACGCCGGGCATCGGCTTCGGGTCGGGCATCGAGCGCGTGCTGCTGCACCTCGATGCCGAGGACGCCTTCCCCGCCCCCGACACCGGCGTCGACGTGTTCGTGATCGACACCACCGACGGGCACCACGCCCGCGACATCGCCGAGGAGATGCGCGACCGGGGCCTTTCGGCCGACCGGGCCTGGGACGGCCGCTCGATGAAGGCCCAGATGAAGGCAGCCGACCGCTCAGGTGCCCGGTTCGCCGTCATCGTCGGCGCCGACGAGGCCGCCGCCGGCCACGCCACCGTGCGCGACCTGCGCGGCGACGCCGGGCAGCGCTCCGTCCC
>CAZCJT010000351.1:0-3520 GCA_964498565.1 uncultured Acidimicrobiaceae bacterium | reverse complement strand
CGCCTGCGTGACGCGCTCCTCGCCCTCCCGGCCGTCACCGAGGTGCGCGGCCTCGGGCTGCTCCTCGCCGCCGAGCTCGACGTCGACGCCATCGGCCGCGACGCCAAGGTCGTGGCCGGAGAGCTCCTCGATGCCGGCCTCGTCGTCAACGGCGTCACGCCCACCGCCCTGCGGCTGGCCCCGCCGCTCACCGTCACCGATGCCGAGATCGACGAGGCCGTCGCCACCATCGCCGCAGTGCTGGACGCGGGCCCGGCATGATCCCCACCCGCCATCTCCTCGAGGTCGACGACCTGTCACCCGGCGAGCTCGTCCGCGTCCTCGACCTGTGCGACAAGCCGGTCGGGGCCGACGCCGCCGTCACCGGCGAGCTCTCCGGGCGCAGCGTGGGGCTGTACTTCGAGAAGCCCAGCCTGCGCACCCGCCACTCCTCCGAGGTCGCGGTGGCCCGCCTCGGCGGCCACCCGGTCACCTTCACCGACGCCGAGGTCGGCATCGGCCAGCGGGAGCCGGCCGGTGACATCGCCCAGGTGCTGTCGGGCTTCCACGCCGCGCTCGGCGCACGCGTCTTCGACCACCGGGTCCTCGACGAGCTGGCCGCGTCGTCGTCGATCCCGGTCATCAACCTGCTGTCCGACCTCGGGCACCCCTGCCAGGCGCTGGCCGACCTGCGGACGATGCGCGAGGAGCTCGGCTCCCTGTCCGGGCGGACGGTCTGCTGGGTGGGGGACTACAACAACGTGGCCCGCAGCCTCTCGCTCGGCGCCGCCATGTGCGGCATGCACGTCCGCATCGCGTCGCCTGTCGGGTACGGGCCGTCCGGCGTCGACGTCGACCGGCTCCGGGCCGCCGGCCTGGAGACGGCGCCGTTCGTCTCGACGCACCCGGCCGAGGCGGCCGAGGGCGCCGACGCCGTCCACACCGACGTGTGGGCCTCCATGGGCCAGGAGGACGAGTCCGAGGCCCGCCGGCGGGCGTTCGAGGGCTTCCAGGTCGACGACCGGGTCATGGCCGCGGCCGGCGAGGGGGCGATCTTCATGCACTGCCTCCCCGCCCACCGCGACGAGGAGGTCGCCGCCTCCGTGGCCGACGGCCCGCAGTCGCGGATGTTCCGCCAGGCCCACAACCGGATGCACGCCATGATCGGGCTGTTCCGGTGGCTGGTCGAGGTGGAGGCCATCCGATGACGCCGCGCACCCCCAGGACGCCCCGCCTGACCAAGCCCCAGCGCCAGCACCGCATCCAGCGGCTGCTCGAGGACCAGGCGGTCTCCACCCAGGAGCAGCTGGTCGACCTGCTGGCCGCCGACGGCGTCGTGGCCACGCAGGCCACGGTGTCCCGCGACCTCGAGGACCTCGGCGCCATCAAGGTCCGGGTCCCCGGCGGCGAGACCGTGTACGCCGTGCCGGCCATGCCCAAGGATGCGGTGGCGCCCGAGGAGCACCTGCGTCGGGTGTGCAGCGAGTGGGTCGTCGAGGTCTCCCACTCCCGCAACATCGTGGTCCTCCGCACGCCGCCGGGATCGGCGCACGTCGTCGGCTCCGCCCTCGACCGCACCGGCCTGGCCGACGTGCTCGGCACCGTCGCCGGTGACGACACCCTGCTGCTGGTCGTGGCCGAGACCGCCACCGGGCGTTCGGTCGCCCACCGCATCAGCGACCTCGCCGGCCTCTGACGCCGGCGCCCCGGCCCGGGCCTTGCGCCCCCCGCCACCCCAACCCGTAGAAACTGGCAGTCGCTGTGTAGCGGCTCACCACCCCGAGAAGGAGCCCCACCATGGCCAAGCGAGTCGTCCTCGCCTACAGCGGCGGCCTCGACACCTCCGTCGCCGTCCGCTGGCTGATCGAGAACGAGGGCGTCGAGGTCATCGCCATGGCCGTCGACGTCGGCCAGGCCGCCGAGGACTGGGAGGTCGTCAAGGAGCGGGCGCGCGCCGCCGGCGCCGTCGAGGCCATCGTGGTCGACGCCCGAGAGGAGTTCGCCCGCGACTTCTGCATGCCGGCGCTGCGGGCCAACGCCATGTACGAGAACCGCTACCCGCTGGTCTCGGCGCTGTCCCGTCCCGTCATCGTGAAGCACCTGGTCGCCGCGGCCCGCGAGCACGGGGCCGACGCCGTGGGTCACGGCTGCACCGGCAAGGGCAACGACCAGGTGCGCTTCGAGGTCTCCACCCGGGCGCTCGCCCCCGACCTCGAGATCATGGCGCCGGTCCGCTCGTGGGGCATGACCCGAGAGGACGCCATCTACTACGCCTACGACCACGACATCCCGATCGCGGCGACGAAGGAGAAGGTGTACTCCATCGACGACAACCTGATGGGACGGGCCATCGAGTGCGGCGAGATGGAGGACCCCTGGGCCAAGCCGCCCGAGGGCGTGTGGCTGCTCACCAAGCAGACCGCCACCGACGAGCGCACGGTCGTCATCGGCTTCGAGGAGGGCATGCCCGTCAGCATCGACGGGGCGTCCAAGACCCCGGCCGAGGTCATCGCCGAGCTCAACGCGCTCGTCGGCTCCTACGGCTGGGGCCGCATCGACATGGTCGAGAACCGCCGGGTCGGCATCAAGAGCCGGGAGACCTACGAGTGCCCGGCCTCGCTGGCCCTCATCAAGGCCCACATCGACCTGGAGTCGATCTGCCTCGAGCGCGATCTGCAGCGCGAGAAGTACCGGCTCGAGTCCCGCTACGCCGAGCTGATCTACGACGGCCTGTGGTTCTCCCCGCTGCGGGAGGCGCTGGACTCCTTCATCGCCAAGTCCCAGGAGCACGTCACCGGCGAGGTCCGCCTGCACCTGGCGCCGAACCGCTGCGAGGTCGAGGGCCGCCGCTCCGACTCGAGCCTGTACGACTACGGGCTGGCCACCTACGACGCCGAGGACTCGTTCCGGCACCAGGACTCGGCCGGCTTCGTGCGGCTCTGGGGCCTGGGCATCGAGACCTGGTCCCAGCGCCAGGGTCCCGGCTCCCAGGCACGGTGATGGCGGGCGACGGCGACAGCCACACGCTCTGGCACGGGCGGTTCGAGTCGGGGCCGGCGGAGGACCTCCTGGCCTACACGGTGAGCCTGTCCTACGACCAACGGCTGTTCCCCGACGACATCGCCGGCAGCCGGGCCCACGTCCGCGGGCTCGGCCGGGCCGGCATCCTCGACGACGACGAGGTCGCCGCGGTGCTGGGCGCCCTCGACGGGGTGGAGGCCGAGCTCGCCGGGGGCACGTTCGCCTTCGTGGCGTCCGACGAGGACATCCACACCGCGGTCGAGCGTCGGGTCACCGAGCTCGCCGGACCGGCGGGCGCCAAGATCCACACCGGTCGCAGCCGCAACGACCAGGTGGCCACCGACCTGCGCCTGTGGTGCAAGCGGGAGCTGCTGGCGCTGGCCGGCGACGTGGTCGCGCTCCAGCAGGTGCTGCTCGAGCGGGCCGAGGCGGCCGGCGACGCCTACCTCCCCGGCTACACCCACCTCCAGCGGGCCCAGCCGGTGCTGCTGGCCCACCACCTGCTCGCCCACGCCTGGGC
>CAZCJT010000350.1:0-3521 GCA_964498565.1 uncultured Acidimicrobiaceae bacterium | reverse complement strand
GGCCATCCGGGCGGCCGGCGGGGTCGAGCCCGTGATCGGGGGCAAGCCGGAGGGGGCGATGGTGGGCCTGCTGCGCGACCGCCTCGGCGCCGACGGGATCGTGGTGGGGGACCGGTCCGACACCGACGGGCTCTTCGCCCACGCCCTCGGCTACCGCTTCGCGCTGGTGCTCTCCGGCGTCACCACGGCTGCAGACCTACCGGTGCGGCCGGCGCCGTGGGCGATCGCCGACGACATGCTCACGCTGGTCCGGCGCACGCTGGGCTGATCGCGTCGGCTGCGTGATCCACGCGTATCATCTCGCGTCTTGACCGTGGAGCCCGGCGAGCGCCCACCCGCAGTGCGATCGGCGCATCCGCTGGGGGACATGGACGTCGTGTTCGCGCGCGCCGGGGAGATGGCCCCGCTGCTGTACGCGTTCGACTGGGGCTCCACCGCCCTCGGCGACCCGACCACCTGGCCCCAGAGCCTGCGGTCCGCAGCCAGCATCTGCCTCGGCGCCAAGTACCCCATCGCCCTGTACTGGGGGCCCGAGCTCACGCTGCTCTACAACGACGCCTGGAGCCTCATCCCCGGCGACAAGCACCCGTGGGCCCTCGGACGATCGGCCCACGAGGTCTGGCCCGACATCTGGGACATCGTCGGTCCCGAGATCGACGGCGCGCTCGCCGGCGAGGGCATGTGGGTGGCCGACCGGATGCTGCCCATGGATCGCTGGGGGTACGTCGAGGAGACCTACTTCAACTACAACCTCAGCCCGATCACCGCCGAGGACGGGCGCATCGAGGGCGTGTTCAACGCGGGGCTGGAGACCACGCCGCGGGTGGTGGCGTCCCGCCACCAGCGGGTGCTCATCGACCTGATCGCCGAGACGGCGTCGGCCACCTCGGTGGAGGAGGCCTTCGCCGGCGCCATCAAGGCCCTGGCCGACCACCGCGAGGTCTCTCCCTTCGCCGTGCTGTACCGCCTCGACGACGGCGTGGCCCACCTCGCCGGCAGCACGGGCGTGTCCCCCGGCGGTGAGGGCACCGGACCTGCCGTCGTGCTCGGCGTCGACGACGACCCCTGGCGCATCCACCACGCCATCGAGACCCGCCGGCCCGTCACCATCGAGGACATCGGTCGCTTCGCCGACGTCTGGGCGGTCGACGGCTGGCCCGAGCCGGCGCACACCGCCGTCACGCTCCCCATCGTGCGCTCGCGGCGCAAGCGGCGCCGCGTCGAGGGCGTGCTGGTGGTCGGGATGCCACCCGGGCTCCGCCTGGACGACCAGCACGAGGAGTTCCACGCCGCCCTCGCCGACCGCCTCGCCCTGTCCGTGCTCGACGCCCGGCGTGAGGAGGAGGAACGCCGGACCTTCGAGACCGAGCACCGCATCGCTGCGACCCTGCAGCGCAGCCTCATCCCGGCCCTGCCCGAGCTCGAGATCGTGGGGCTGGCCGGCTGCTACCTCCCCGGCACCGACGGGCTCGAGGTGGGTGGCGACTGGTACGACGCCATCCCGCTGCCCGACGGCAGCGTCACCGTGGTCATCGGCGACGTCGTCGGCAAGGGCGTCGCTGCCGCGGCCCAGATGGGACAGCTGCGCAACGCGCTCCGCGCCTACGTGCTCGAGGGCTTCTCGCCCGGCGAGGTGCTCGGGAAGCTCAACCACCTCACGATGTCGCTGTCGGGCTCGACGTTCGCCACGGTGCTGTGCCTGCGCTACGAGCCCGAGGACCGCACGGTCCGGTGGTGCCGCGCCGGCCACCTGCCGGCCCTGGTGCGCCGGGCCGACGGCCGGGTCGACCTGCTCGACGGCGCCGGATCGCCGCCGATCGGGGTCTTCGAGGGCGTCCTGTTCCGCGAGTCCGAGGACCGCCTGGAGCCCGACGACGTCGTGGTGCTCTACACCGACGGCCTCATCGAGAAGCCGGGCGAGGACATCGACGTGAGCATCGCGGCGCTGGCCGAGCGAATCGCCGCACTGGAGCTGGGGCCCTCGTTCCTCGACGCCGTCGTCGCGCCGCTGGCCCACGGCGATCGCCGCGACGACGTGGCGGTGCTGGTCCTCACCACCTAGCGCAGCTGGCGCCGGATCAGCGGCGGGGCTGCCAGCGGCGGTACTCCTGCACCGGGCCGACGCCACCGGTGGAGTCCCAGTGGTGGGGCTGCATCTGGCCCTGGTACGCCGGCCGCCACGCCATGCGCTGCACGGCCCGGGTCGAGCGCACCAGCAGCCCGACGGCCACGCCGAACACGAACCCGCCGACGTGGGCGGCCCACGCCACCCCCGAGTTCGGGCTGGTGAAGAACTGGGTGAGGAACCACACGCCGAGCAGCCACTTGGCCGAGATCGTCGTGAAGATGGGGAAGATGAGGAAGATCAGGGTCCGTACCGGGGCGTTCGGGAACCACACCAGGTACGCGCCCATCACGGCCGCGACGGCGCCTGAGGCCCCGACCACAGGGATGGTCGCATCGGGCTGGAGCGCCACGTGGGTGGCCAGCGCAGCCAGGCCACCGGCGAGGTAGAAGAGCAGGTAGCGGACCCGTCCGAGGTGGTCCTCGATGTTGTTGCCGAAGATCCAGAGGAACAACATGTTCGAGCCGATGTGCATGAGCCCGCCGTGGAGGAACATCGAGGCGAACGCCGAGAGCCACACCGACTTGTCCGGAACGCCCCGTGGCGCGTCGTCGCCACCGACGCCGCAGGCCTCGGCGTCGCCGCCGAGCGTGCCGAAGGTGGCCTCCAGCTCGGGCACGGTGAGCGGCCGGCCCCGGGTGAGCTCGCAGGGGATGGCGGCGTGCTCGACGTTGAAGACCAGGTCGTCGACCGGCTCCCGGGTGGGCTCCTGTTGCCACTGGACCCAGGCGGCGATGCAGGCGACGATCAGCGCCAGGGTGACCCACGGCCGCCGGCTCGTCGGGTTCACGTCCTTCAGCGGGATCACCGTCGAAGCGTACGGGTCACGCCGCCACTTTCGTCCGCCGTCGCCCTGCCGTAGCCTGCCCGGATGGCCAAGAACCCCCTGATCAAGCGGTACCTCGACGCGGGGATGGCGTTCACGCAGATGACCCAGTCCCGAGCCGAGGCCATCGTGAAGGACCTGGTGAAGCAGGGGGAGGTGAAGTCCAAGCAGGCCGAGGAGCTCATCGAGGAGCTGATCGAGCGCTCCCGCGTCAACACCGAGGGCCTGCTCGAGATGGTCCGGACCGAGGTGCGCGACCAGCTCGTCTCGCTCGGCCTCCTCGACACCGAGGACACCGCCGCCACCGCCGCCACCGCGCACACCACGACCACGCCGGCCCCCACCGCCACGCCCGTCACCGACGAGGCCACCGGCGCCGGGTCGCCGGCGGGGAACGTGACGTCCAAGTCGGTCACCAAGAAGGTGACCGCCAAGAAGGTGGCCGCCAAGAAGGCTCCGGCGAAGAAGGTGGCGGCCAGGAAGGCTCCCGCGAAGAAGGCTTCCGTGAAGAAGGCGGCCGTGAAGAAGGCGGCCGTGAAGAAGGCCGCACCCGGGCCCGCCGGCGGATCG
>CAZCJT010000349.1:0-3525 GCA_964498565.1 uncultured Acidimicrobiaceae bacterium | reverse complement strand
CCAATGGCCGCAGGGCTGCGAACGCCGCGGCGGAGCCGACGACGAACACCAGCCAGCCGATGGCCACGGGGGCGCCGACGAAGGAGACCGCCGCCGCACCAGCCGCGCCGAGCGCGAAGGGCGCGAGGAAGAAGCTGCCCGCCGACGCCATCTCGCCGAGACCGAAGGCCACGGCGGCCGCCAACCAGACCCACCGCCAGAGTTCGGGGTCGTCCACGAGGTCGATGGTACCGACCGGCACCGGGCCGCCGGCCCCGCTATCGAGCACCCTCGTCGCCGGCCGCAGCATCGGGTCGCTCGAAGCCATCGGCTGCGACATCCGTGGCGCACGCCGTCGCCTCGACCCGCTCGCCTGCCTGGTCGCCCAGGAGCACCGCACCCTCGGAACGGCCCGGGGCGACGGTCGACGACGGCAGCGACCGCTGCAGCAACCGTTAGCGTTCCCTGGGTGAGCACTGACCCGGCGCGCTGCATCCTGACCGTCCACGCCCATCCCGACGACGAGTCGTCCAAGGGTGCTGCGACGATCGCCCGCTGCCGCGCCGAGGGCATCCGCACGGTGCTCGTGTGCTGCACCGACGGCGCGGCCGGCGACATCCTCAACCCGGCCATGGACCGGGAGGAGGTCAAGCTGAACCTGCCGGCCGTGCGCCGCGAGGAGCTCGCCCGCGCCGCAGAGATCATCGGCTACGACGAGGTCATCGACCTCGGCTACCGGGACTCCGGCATGCCCGACACCGAAGCCAACGCCCACCCCGAGGCCTTCGCCAACGCCGACCACGACGAAGCCGTCGGTCGCCTGGTGGCGATCCTGCGCCGGGAGCGGCCTCAGGTCGTGGTCACCTACGGCGACGACCAGAAGGGCTACCCGCACCCCGACCACCTGCAGGTCCACGACATCACGATGCCGGCGGTCGATCGGGCCGCCGATCCGGAGTGGTACCCCGAGGCCGGCGAGCCCCATCGGGTCGACAAGGTGTACTGGACCGCTTGGTCGCGGGGCCGCATGGTGGCCATGCACGAGAAGTTCCTGGAGATGGGCCTCGAGTCACCCTTCGACGAGACGTGGTTCGAGCGCCCCGACCAGGACGACCGCATCACGACCCGGGTGCACACGGGCGAGTGGTCGGACGTGCGCTGGGATGCGCTCCTCGCCCACGCCACCCAGATCGACCCGACGTCGCCGTTCTGGTTCGGTCTGCCCCGCGAGGTGGCGGCGACGGTGCACCCGTGGGACGAGTACACGCTCGCCGTCAGCCACGTGGAGAGCGACGAGTCCACCGGGGACCTCTTCGACGGCATCGGCGCCCGCCCGGCCGCCGGCGAGCCCCGCTGATGGCCGAAGCGGTCAGCCTGCTCACCCAGGAGTGGCTCGACGCCCAGCGCGCCGCCACCGAGTCCCTGCCCGAGCGGCCGGGGGCGAGCGCCACCATCGAGTACCGGGTCTCCGGCGGGCCCGGCGGCGAGGTCGTGTTCCACACCGTGCTCACCGACGGTCGCATCACCTGGAACGCGCTCGGCCCCGCCGGGTCCGACCCCGACTTCACGGTCCTCGTGCCCCACGCCGAGTACGTCGCCATCGTGCGCGGCGAGCTCGACCAGAACGTGGGTTTCATGCAGGGACGCGTGAAGGTGACCGGCAACATCGGGCGCATGCTCTCGGTCCTGCCGGTGACGACCTCGCCCGAGTGGCGAGCCGCGGCCGACGAGGTCCTGCAACGCACCGCCCTCTGAGGTGGCTACTCCTCGGCGGGGTCGGGGCGCGACTCGACCCGGAGCTTCTGGTCCTCATCGGTGACGTCGACCACCTCGTAGGTGCCGGCCTGGTCGAAGATCACGAACGTCGACTCGCCGGGGAAGAGCAGGCCGGTGTCGATGCGGGTGTCGGCCCGGATGCCGTGGTCGTCCTCGCCGGTGATGCGGAACTCGACGAGATCGGTGTTCAGGACCTCGAGGTCATCAGCGTCGAACCCGGCGTCGCCCAGCACGACGACGTGGTCGGGCTCGGAGGGCACATCGGGCAGGTCGTCGCGCGAGATGGCCCGCCGGTCGCTGTCGCAGCCGGCGAGGAGCACGAGGGTGGCGACGGCGAGGCCGGTCGCCGAGCGGCGCACGGTCAACCGGCCCGCTGCGAGTCGCGCAGCTCCCGGTAGCCGATGAGGGTGACGCCGGTGCGCTCGAGCATCGAGCGGGTCTCGGAGCTGAGGACGAGGTCGAGGTCGTCGACCCGGCCCGACCAGGTGTCGCCGATGGCCCGCAGCTCGGGCGTGTCGATGGCGGGGTGGACGTAGACCTCGGTGACGCCGGGCTGCAGGTCGTAGATGGCCCGCTCGATGGGCTTGCGGGCGCCGATGCCGGGTGCGTAGAGGAAGCGATCGGGGAACAGGACCCCCTCCTCGGCGGCCAGGTCGCGGAACGGGAAGCCGATGGCCCGCTGGGTCGAGGCGCCGGACAGCCGGATCGGCAGGCCGTACTCGACGGCGAGGTCGAGGTAGACGTCGAAGAACTCGGGCCGGAGCTGCATCACGCCCATGTGGCTGTCGAGATGGCTGATGTCGAAGCCCCACAGGATCGCCCGTTCGACCTGCGCCCGGCACTCGCGTCGGACCTCGTCGAGGTCGGCGTGCTCCCAGACGTCGACGTTGGTGCGGGGGAAGCCGCCGTCTCCGTCGAGCAGGGACGGGGCGTGGGTGATCGGGCCCCAGCGGTACAGGTCGTGCTCGGCGGTCAGGGTGAGGTGCACGCCGACGTCTTCGCCCCGGTAGTGGCTGGCCGCCTCCCGGGCCCACGGGCACGGGATCATGATGGACGCGCTGGTGCCGACGCCCTCGCGCAGCGCTCGGTAGACGCCGTGGCTGGCCGCGTGGCAGAAGCCGAGGTCGTCGCAGTTCACGATGAGCAGGCGGGCATCGGGTGGGTGCCCGAGGCGCTCGGCGAGGGTCGGCACGGGCCGAACGCTAGAAGAATTTGGTGGCGTGTTGATGCCCACCCGCGGTTCGGTCTGGCGGCTCCGCCGCCAAGGGCCCGTGATATGGGGCGCCCCGCCTGGCGGCTCGGCTCCTGGCCCTAGCCGGGCGGCGGCGCGATGTCGACGTCCGGGCCGCCACAGACCCCCCACAGGCCGCGACCGCCGTCACGCGCCTCGGCCTCGGCGGCCACGAGCCTCGGGTAGAGGGCTTCGTTGTCGCCGTAGGTGACGGCGTCGGCGTAGCCCTGCTCGATCAGCGCGAGGTTGACGAGCAGGTCGTCGTCGGCGCGGTACACGTAGGCGAGGAGCCGCCCGTACTGGTCGCGGGCGACGGCGTCGCGCTCCAGGCGGACGGCGCTGCCCTCCGGGACCAGGCTGGCCAGGTAGGCCGACGCCTCGGTCCCGTAGCACTGCACCGGGCGGTCGCGTGCCACGGACTCGGGCGTGTCGACCCCGATCAGGCGCACCCGCTCCTCGGTGCCACCGACCTCGACGTCGAGCGTGTCCCCGTCGACCACGTGCGTGACGACGCCGGCCCCGTCGGCCGGCGGGCCGCT
>CAZCJT010000348.1:0-3532 GCA_964498565.1 uncultured Acidimicrobiaceae bacterium | reverse complement strand
CGTGGCGGCGAAGGAGGAGGCCAAGGCTTCCCGGGGTGGCGACATCGGCACCGCTGTCCGCCACGAGCTCGCCACCTCGCCCCGCACCTGGCACCTGCCCCAGCCCGGGGTGACGGTCCAGGGCGACCGGGTCGTCCTCTCCGGCAGCGTCCCCCACGACGAGGCCCGCCTGGCGCTGCTGCGCACGGCGGGTGCGGTCACGGGCGTCCGGGCCGTGGACGACCACCTGACCATCGACGAACCCACCCCGTAGGATCGATCCTCCATGTTCGAGGCACTCAGCGACCGGTTCGACGACATCTTCTCCCGCATCAAGGGCAAGGGGAAGCTGCGCGAGGAGGACGTCGACGAGACGCTGCGGGAGATCCGCCTCGCCCTGCTCGAGGCCGACGTCAACTTCCAGGTCGTCAAGGGCCTCGTGGCCCGCATCCGCGAGCGGGTCGTGGGCATCGAGGTCAGCCAGGCGCTGAACCCGGCCCAGCAGGTCATCAAGATCGTCAACGAGGAGCTGGTCGAGTCCCTCGGCGGCGAGACGATCAAGATCAGCTACGCCTCGAAGCCACCGACGGTCGTGCTCATGGCCGGCCTCCAGGGCTCGGGCAAGACGACGAACTCGGCCAAGCTGGCCCGCTGGTTCAAGGCCCAGGGCCGCAACCCGCTGCTCGTCGGCGCCGACCTCCAGCGCCCGGCCGCCGTCCAGCAGCTGCGCACCCTCGCCGACCCGGTGGGCGTGCCCGTGTACTCCGCCGCCGACGAGATCGTCGCCGGCGGCCAGGGCGACCCCGTCGACGTGGCCAAGGCCTGCATCGACGAGGCCCGCCGCCTCGGCAAGGACGTGGTCATCGTCGACACGGCCGGCCGTCTCGCCATCGACGCCGAGCTCATGGAGCAGGTCCGCCAGATCTCCGAGGCCACGAGCCCCGACTACACGTTCCTCGTCGTCGACGCCATGACCGGCCAGGACGCCGTCACCGTCGCGGAGAGCTTCAACGAGACCCTGGCCCTCGACGGCGTCATCCTCACCAAGCTCGACGGCGACGCCCGCGGCGGCGCGGCACTGTCGGTGAAGGAGGTCGTCGGCAAGCCCATCGCCTTCGCCTCCACCGGTGAGAAGCTCGACGACTTCGACCTGTTCCACCCCGACCGCCTCGCCGGCCGGATCCTCGGCATGGGCGACATCCTCTCCCTCATCGAGAAGGCCGAGTCGGTCTACGAGGAGGCCGAGGCCGAGGTCGCGGCCCAGAAGCTGATGGAGGGGCAGTTCACCTTCGACGACTTCCTCGACCAGATGGCCCAGATCAAGAAGATGGGCTCGATCTCCAGCCTCCTCGGGATGATGCCGGGCATCCCCAAGGAGATCAAGAACGTCAACATCGACGACAAGGAGCTGAACCGCATCGAGGGGATGATCCACTCGATGACGCGCGCCGAGCGCACCGATCCCACGATCATCGACGGCTCCCGCCGGGCCCGGATCGCCCAGGGGTCGGGCACCGACGTCGGTCAGGTCTCCCAGCTGGTCAAGCAGTTCATGGAGATGCAGAAGATGGTCAAGTCCATGCCGGGCATGGGCAACCGCATGGCGAAGCGCAAGCAGAAGAAGAACAAGAAGAAGGGTGGCGGCCGGGTCACGCCCAAGGGTCCGGCCACCGTGCCGTCGGGCAAGTCCGGCTTCACCCTGCCCGGCCTCGATTCCTGACGGCTGAGGTTGCTTGCCGGGGCACCGGCCACGCACACTGGTCGACTGTGCCTGCCGCCGTCTCGGCGCGCCGGCGACCCCGAACGCATCCCTCGGACCAAGAGAAGAGACACCGTGGCCGTCAAGCTCCGCCTCATGCGGATGGGCAAGAAGAAGCAGCCCACCTATCGCATCGTCGCCGCCGACTCCCGTTCCCCTCGTGACGGTCGGTTCATCGAGATCATCGGGCACTACGACGCCCGCCGCGACCCCTCCCTGATCAAGGTCGACAACGAGCGCGCCGTGCACTGGCTCCAGCACGGTGCCCAGCCCACCGAGACCGTCGGCAAGCTGCTCACGCTGTCCGGCGCCATCGCACAGGCCAAGGGCGAGCCCCTCCCCGCCGGTGCCGAGCAGTTCGCCAAGGACGCTCCGGTCGAGGCCGAAGCCGCCGCCGAGTCGTGAGCGACGTCGACACCGAGCTGGCCCCGACCGCCGTCGCGGTCTGCGAGTACATCTGCCGCTCCATCGTCTCCCAGCCCGACGAGGTGTCGGTCGAGGTCGACGGCGGTGGAGAGCGGGTCGAGCTGACCGTCACGGTCGGCGACGGCGACACCGGCCGGGTCATCGGCCGCCGGGGCCGTACCGCCCAGGCCATCCGCGCCGTCGTGCGCGCCGCGGCGGCCAAGGACGGCGTCGAGGTCGACGTGGAGTTCACGGACTGACCGAGCTCCCGCTCCTCGAGGTGGGGACCATCGCCAAGCCCCACGGGCTGAAGGGCGAGGTCATCGTCCGGCTGCTGACCGATCGCGAGGACCGGTTGGATCCGGGCTCCGTGCTCGAGACCGACCGCGGCCCCCTCACCGTCGTCGAGGCCCACCCGCACCAGCACCGCTGGCGGGTCCGCTTCGAGGGCTTCGCCACCCGCGAGGACGTCGAGCCCCTCCACGGGCTCGTCCTGCGGGCCCCGGCCGTCGACGACCCCGACGTGTGGTTCGTCCACGAGCTGATCGGCCTGCCGGTCGTGCTCACCGACGGCACGCCGGTCGGCACCTGCGCCTCCATCGTCGAGAACCCGGCCCACGACCTCGTGGAGCTCGACGACGGTCGCCTCGTGCCGCTCCCCTTCGTGGTCGACGTGGGCGACGCCATCGAGATCGACCCACCCGAGGGCCTGCTGGACCTGGCATGAGCCGGTCCGACGACGCCGGCGCCCTCCGCATCGACGTCTTCACGATCTTCCCCGAGATCGTCGAGGGCTTCGCCTCCCAGAGCCTGCTCGGCAAGGCCCGCGAGCGAGGTCTGCTCGACGTCCGGACCCGGGACCTGCGTGCCCACACCACCGACGTGCACCGCACCGTCGACGACTCGCCCTTCGGCGGCGGCGCCGGCATGGTCCTCATGCCCGAGCCGCTCGTGGCGGCCATCGAGGCCGCCGAGGCACCCCGGCCCCTGTACCTGCTGGGACCGGGCGGTCGGCGCTTCGACCAGTCGATCGCCCGTGAGCTCGCCGCCTCGGGAGGCTTCTCGCTGCTGTGCGGCCGGTACGAGGGCGTCGACCAGCGGGTCCTCGACGGGTGGTGCGACGGCGAGCTGTCCATCGGCGACTACGTGCTGGCCGGAGGCGAGGTGGCAGCCATGGTGGTGCTCGAAGCGGTCGGTCGCCTCGTCCCCGGCGTGATGGGCAACGCCGAGAGCGGCACCGAGGAGTCGTTCTCGGCCGGGCTGTTGGAGTACCCGCACTACACCCGACCGGCGGCGTTCCGGGGCCACGAGGTGCCCGAGGTGCTCCGCTCCGGCGACCACGGGCGCATCGCCCGCTGGCGCCACGCGCAGGCGCTGGCGCGCACCGCC
>CAZCJT010000347.1:0-3534 GCA_964498565.1 uncultured Acidimicrobiaceae bacterium | reverse complement strand
CAGCGCCGCCGAGGCCGGGCTCCGCGGGGCGCTCGTCGGGGCTCCGGGCGTCGAGGCGGCGGCGATGGGCGAGAGGCACTGAGGAGAAAACCATGAGCAAGACGAAGGAAGTGAAGGCCGGGTTCGTCGCGGAGTTCCCCGTCAAGGACATGCGCCCCGACGGCGGGACGCAGATGCGGGTGCTCGGCGTCGACAAGGACGTCCTCGCCGAGTACGCGGAGGCGATGCGGGGCGGCGCGACGTTCGCCGCGGTCGACCTCTTCTACGACGCGAGAGAGCGTGCCTACTGGATCTCCGACGGCCACCATCGCTACTGGGCGGCGGTCGACTCGAAGACGAAGACGCTCCCGGTCAACATCCACATCGGGGGCAAGCTTGACGCCTTCATTCACGCCCTCGGAGCGAATGCCGGCCTTCCCCGCACCATCGAGGACAAGCGGCACACCATCAGGCGGGCGCTCGCGAACCCCGAGATCGCCGACCGCAGCGACCGGGCCATGGCTCACCTGTGTCGCGTCGGTCGGACCCTCGTCGGCGAGGTGCGAAAGCAGCTCGAGTCCGAGGGCAAGCTCTCGGGGCAGAACGGCAAGCGCAAGGGGGTCGACGGCAAGGAGCGCGACACGGCGGCGATCGGGGCCGCGAACAAGGCCCGCGCAGAGGGGGCGGACGGGCGTCAACTGGCCGCGAACGGCCAGTTGAACGAGTGCTCACATGAGCATGTTCGCATAGATGGCGGATCGTCCCCCGCGAAAACGCCCCCTGTCCGAACGACCCGCGAGGGCGCCCAAGAGGCCCCCGCGGAGGAGCCGGTCTACCGCCAGGACGACGTCGGCGAGGACCTCGACGAGGACGCCGGGGACGAGCTCGAGGGCTACGACCCGGAGGAGGGCGGGGACGTCGGGGCGGAGGCGGCCGGGGTGCCCGCCCGGCCGATCTCGGTCGTCCCGCCGAGGCCCGCTCCCATCGAGAGCCCGAAGGCCCCTCCCGTCCAGCACCGCGACGCCGAAGGCCGAGTCATCCCCGACGGCGCCATGCCGGCGTGGGGCTACGTGTCGCCCGTGCGCGAGGTCGCCGCCGCTCTGCGGGGCGGGCGCCTCCAGCTCACGCGCACGGTGGAGTCGATGCGCGAGGGGGGCAATCAGGTCGTCGGCCCGCTCTACCACGCGATTCAGCACCTCGTGCAGGAGATCCGAGCGCTCGAGGTCAAGATCGCCTCGGCGGTCCCGCACGCCGTCTGCCCGTTCTGCAAGGGCACCTACTCGGCCTGCCCGGGCTGCAGGGGCACCGGGTGGGTGACGGAGGAGGACTACCGGCGGGCCCCCGAGGTCCTCCGCAAGACCGACAAGCTCGCCGGCGACATCGGGCACTGGCTCGGCGAGTCCGCCGGCCACAACGCGGCCTGCCGGAGCGTGGCGTGAGCGGACTACGCCCCTATCAGCTTGAGGCCGTCGCCTCGACGAAGCAGGTGCTGGCGCACGCCCGGAGCGCCCTTCTCGTGATGGCCACGGGCGCCGGGAAGAGTCGGACCGCCGTCGCGGTCGCGGAATGGGCGCGCCGCGAGTACGGACGGATCCTCTGGATCTGCCACCGCGGCGAGCTGGTCACGCAGCCGGCGCGGGTTTTCCGCGAGCACACCGGCCTCTCGGTCGAGATCGAGATGGCCGAGTCCCGGGCGTCGCAGCTCATCACCCCCGACGTCGTGTGCGCCTCCGTCCAGACCCTGCAGGGGAAGCGCCTCGAGCAGTGGCCCGTCGACCGCTTCGGCCTCATCGTCGCTGACGAAGCGCATCACGCGATTTCCCCGTCGCAGAGGGCGATTCTCGACTACTTCGCCCCGGCGAAGCTCGTCGGGCTGACCGCGACCCCGGACCGCCTCGACAAGGCGGCGCTCGGGCGGGTGTTCGATCACGTCGCGTACGTCTACGACATCCGGGACGCGATCCGCGACGGCTACCTCGCGCCCATCACGGCGAAGCGCGTCGAGGTCGAGAGCCTCGACCTATCGGAGGTCAAGACCCGCACGGGCGACCTCAGTCAGGAGGAGCTCGCCGCCATCATGAGCGAGGAGCGGCACCTCCACGCGGTCGCGAAGCCGACCTTGGACCTCGCTGGCAACCGGCCGACGCTGGTCTTCGCTGTCACGGTCGACCACGCGAAGCAGCTCGCCGAGGTCTTCTGCCGCTACCGCAAGGGCTGCAGCCGCCACATCGACGGCACGATGGGCGTCGAGGAGCGGGCGAAGGTGCTTGCGGCGTTCGCCGCCGGGGAGTTCCAGTTCCTCCAGAACGTCGCCGTCCTGACCGAGGGTGTCGACCTGCCCTACGTGGCGTGCGTCGCGATGGCGCGGCCCACCAAGAGCCGGGCCCTCGCGACGCAGATGATCGGCCGCGGCACCCGCCTTCACCCCGGAAAGCAGAACGTCCTCGTCTTGGACTTCGTCGGGAACAGCGGCAAGCATCAGCTCGTCGGCCCGATCGACATCCTCGGCGGCGACGAGACCGACGAGGTCCGGGCGGTGGCTCGCAAGCTCGTCGAGCACAACCCGCAGATGCCCGTGCTCGACGCGCTCGACGAGGCCCGGACGGAATGCGCCCGGCTCGAGCAGCTCCGCCAGCGCCGCGCCACCGCGAAGGCCCGCTACTCGGCCAAGGACGTCGACCTCTTCGGGGCCGCCGAGCACATCCTCGGTATCCAGATCCGCCGCGGCGACGTCGAGACCCCTCCGACGGAGGAGCAGGCCGCGAAGCTCGCCAAGCATGGACTCAACACACAGGGGCTCGACTTCTTCGAGGCGCAGAAGGTCTGCCGGGCCATCCGGGAGCGAGGGCTGCAGAACCTCTGCACCATCAAGCAGGCCCGTCTCCTCGGGCGCTACGGCCTGCGAACCGACGTCAGCTTTGACCACGCCCGCAAGGCGATCGACGTCCTGGCGGCGAACAACTGGCGGATGCCGGGGTGGCTCGCCGAGGACCCGGTCTATCGGGCGGAGGCCGGACGATGAGACAGCGCCGGTCGCGGGTGTACTTCCATCCCGGGTGCTCGGACTGCCGATGCCTCGCCGACGGCGGGGCGGACTCGGGGATCCACGTGCCGCTTCTTGCCGACGCCGACGCCAAGCTGGTCGTGAGCCGGTTCGACGGCGAGACCGTCTGCGAGATGTGCGAGCGGCGGCGTGAGGCCGACGAGCGCGCGGATGAGGTCGGGCGCCTCCTCGACGGCCCGGAGGCCTCGCCGTGACGCCGGTCCCGATCTCCCTGCCCACCGACGAGTGGCACACCCCGGCCTGGGTGCTCGACCTGGTGCGCCAGCTCGGCGAGATCAACCTCGATCCGTGCGCCGCGCCCGACACCAAGATCGGCGCCACCAACTGGACGCGCGACGCCGACGGGCTCAGCAACGACGGGGCGGGGATGGTCTACTGCAACCCGCCGTACAGTCGGGGCCAGCTCGACGTCTGGTGCGCCGCCATGGCGAAGTGGGGCGGGGCGTCGGCGCGCGTGGTCGGGCTGGTCCCGGCCGACACATCGACCCGGT
>CAZCJT010000346.1:0-3543 GCA_964498565.1 uncultured Acidimicrobiaceae bacterium | reverse complement strand
GGACTTCCCGGCGTGGCGGGAGGCCCGCCGCCGCAACACCGGGTGGCTGACCCGGTGGGAGCCGCGCCGGATCGCCGGCCAGCCCGACGTGGTCGAGAGCAAGGAGGCCTTCGCCGCCCGCTGCTCGGCCCGGTCGCGGGAGTGGCAGCTCGGCACCGGCTATGGGTTCGGCGTCTTCAGCGAGGAGGACGCCCTCGTCGGCGAGATCAACCTGTCGTCGGTGCAGCGGGGGCCGTTCCAGAACGCGTACGTCGGCTATTGGGTGGACGAGGCCCACGCCGGCCGGGGCTACACGCCCGAGGCCGTGGTGGTCGCCTGCCGCTACGCCTTCGAGGAGCTGGGCCTGCACCGCCTCCAGATCGCCATCATCCCCCGCAACCAGGCCAGCCGGCGGGTCGTCGAGAAGCTCGCCATCCGCGAGGAGGGCATCGCCCTGCGGTACCTCGAGATCAACGGCGTCTGGGAGGACCACGTCCGCTACGGCATCACGTCCGAGGAGTGGGACGCCCGGCGCGACGAGCTGCTCGACGCGTGGGTCGCATGAGGCGCCGCGCCATCGCTGCCCTCCTGGCCGCCGCCGTCGCGGTCACCGGCTGCGGCGACGACGACGGTGGGCCGCCGCCGGCCGACCCGCTGCCGGACGAGTCCGAGCTGCCCGGTCACGGCGGTTCCGACCAGGCCGACCCGGGAGGCCTCGTGGCGCCTGAGGTCGAGGGGACGACCTTCGCCCCCTTCCCGTCGCTCGGCTTCGGCATCGCCGTGCCGGAGGGCTGGAACGCGACCCGGCTCGACGACGAGGCGTTCGAGCGGCTGGAGGACGCCGACCTGGCCCAGCCCTTCTTCCTGGAAGCGGCCCGCAACGTGGCGTCGACCGGTGCGGTCTTCTACGCCGCCGGGGTCGACCCGCAGGGGCGGGTCGCCGAGATCAAGGTCGACGTCGAGGACGGCGCCGACCCGTCGGTCGGCGCCATCCGTGCCGCCGCCGAGGCCGAGGTGCTGGCCGCCGGCGGCACGGACGTGAACGTGGTGGAGTCCGACGACGGCCGGTTCCGGGTCGACTTCCGGCTGCGCCAGCCGGCGGCGGACGGCGACGAGACCATCGACGCCTACGTGAGCCGCGTGCTGGTCCCCGACGACGACCAGGTGTGGTCGATCGTGGTCACCAGCGAGGACGCCTCGACGCAGACCGCGGTGCTGGCCGTGGTGGACGCCGGCTTCATCCTGGCCTGACCGCCGCCGCGCCCCGTTCTGGCAGTGCTGGCGTAGCAGCTACTTCGTGGAGATCTTGGCCTGGAGCGCAGCGAGGCGCTCCTTGAATGCGGGCTGGTCGAGCGACCAGACCTGCGGTTCGAGCTCGCGCTCGACGGCGGCGTCGTGGTCGTCGATGTCGGCCATGTCCTGGATCGACGCCTTGATCTTCATCACCAGGTCGCGGGGCGCCTCGGCCGAGACCCGGGCCATGCCGATGCAGTGGTCCAGCAGCTCGACGTCGGGCACGCAGCGGTGGACGAGCCCGACGCGCTCGGCCTCCTTGCCGTCCATCACCTGGCCGAGCAGCACGGCGGCGGTGACGGTCTGCGGCCCGGCGATGCGGCGGTACATCCACGTGTGCCCGCCGCCGGGGTGCAGGCCGAGCTGCAGGAAGCGCGTGTCGAAGCGGGCCCGCTCGGCGGCGATCCGGACATCGCAGACGAGGGCGAGGTTCATGCCGGCACCGACGGCCGCGCCGTTCACCGCGGCGATGGTGGGGAGCGGGCACCGCCCGAAGCGGAGGAAGCCCTGGTAGATCGCCATGAGGCCCTCGCGCTGGGACGAGCCGAGGTGCGACAGGTCGGCGCCGGCGCAGAACGCGGGCGGCTCGCCGGTGACCACGATCGCACCGACGGACTCATCCGCCTCGATGGCGTCCAACGTGGCCGACACCTCCTCGACCATGTCGAGGTTCAGCGCGTTGCGCTTGTCGGGGTCGTTCAGGGTGACGACGGCGACGCCGTCGGTGATCTCGGTCTTGACCTGGCTCATCGGGGCGAGTCTGGCAGCCCGGCTCAGGCCGGGGGCGGCCCGACCGTCCGGACGTGGTCGCGGACCCGGCGGAGCAGGTCGGTGAGGCGGGCGAGGTCGGCATCGTCGAGCGCCCCACCGAGCAGGCGCTCGAGGTCGGCGATGTGGCAGGGGGTGGTCGAGTCCAGCACCTCGCGGCCCTCCTCGGTGAGGACGGCGAGCAGGCCGCGGCGGTCCTCGGCACAGGCCTCACGGGCCACCATGCCCTCGGCCTCCATCCGGTCGATCAATCGGGTGAGGCCGCTGGTGCTCATCGTCATGTCACGGGCCAGGACCGTCATCCGCAGGCGCTCCCCGGGCGAGCGGGCCAGCCGGATCAGCACGCTGAGCCATCCCACCGGGAGCCCTGCGGCGGCATCGAGGTCGCGCTGCAGCGCGTTGTGGAGCTCGTTGTGGGCCTCGAGGAGCATCCCGTAGGCCTCGATCCTCGGGTCGTCGAGGTACGTCGAGAGATCGGGAGGGCAGGCCATGGAGACAGGGTACGAAGAACTGGTTGCACGCGCAACGACCACACGCTATGTTGTTGTGTAGGCAACAATCCCCCGAACAACCAAGCAGGAGCCCCTCCCATGGCTGACACCCTCACCCGCACCGCCGCCGACACGACCGTTCCCACGGCCGGCGCCTACCAGCTCGACCCGAGCCACAGCAGCGCCGACTTCCAGGTGCGCCACCTCGGCCTCTCGAAGGTCCGCGGCGGCTTCGCCATCGAGTCCGGAACCGTCGTCATCGCCGACGACCCCACCGAGAGCTCCGTCGAGGTGACCCTCGACGCCACCAGCTTCAGCACCGGGTCTGCTGACCGCGACGCCCACGTGAAGTCCGAGGACTTCCTCGACGTCGAGCGCTTCCCCGTCCTCACGTTCCGCTCCACCGCCGTGCGCCAGGTCGGCGACGCCTGGCAGGTCGACGGCGAGCTCACCGTCAAGGACATCGCTCGCCCCGTCACCCTCGACGTCGAGTTCGAGGGCGCCAACCAGGATCCGTGGGGCAACGGGCGCATCGCCTTCGCCGCCGAGACCGAGATCAATCGGGAAGACTTCGGCATCACCTGGAACCAGACGCTGGAGACCGGTGGCGTGCTCGTCGGCAAGAACGTCAAGATCGTGATCGACGTCCAAGCCGTCGCCCAGGGCTGAACCTGGATCCCGGCCGCCGGCCCGGCGGGCGGCCAACAGCGTTGCGGCGGGGTCCCGACGAACGGGGCCCCGCCCCTCGCAGCGAGAGGAGCGCATCATGGAACCCGTACAGGTCACCGAGCTGAACCACGCCGTGCTCTACGTGCGCGATGTGCCCACCGCGGTCTCGTTCTACCGCGACGTCCTCGGCTTCGTCGTCGTCGACGAGATGCCGGGCCGGGCCGCCTTCCTCCGGGCCGGCGGGTCGTCGAACCACCACGACCTCGGCCTGATCGGGGTCGGGGCCGGCGCCCCCCGCCCGCCGCACGGCGCCACCGGGCTCTACCACCTGGCGTGGCGGGTG
>CAZCJT010000345.1:0-3546 GCA_964498565.1 uncultured Acidimicrobiaceae bacterium | reverse complement strand
GAGGCCGCACCACGCTCGCCGGCTGACCCTCGGGGCCCCAGCTCGCCGAGCCGGGATGGGGTGCCGACCAGGGCCGGTGCTAGCGTGGCCCCTCGCGTCACCGAGGGCAGTAGCTCAACTGGCAGAGCACCGGTCTCCAAAACCGGCGGTTGGGGGGTCGATTCCCTCCTGCCCTGCTCGACCTGTGCGTCCCGCCGCGCACCCACCTGCAATCCCGGAGTCCCACCCGCCATGGCCATGAACCGAGAGCAGCGCCGCCTGCTGAAGAAGCAGGGCGAGCTGAACGAGCAGGGCGAGCCCGTCCGCCAACCGCGCGGCCAGCAGCAGCGCGGGCCGGCGCCCCGCAGCGAGCGGATCGGGCCCAAGCAGTTCGTGGGCGAGGTCCGTGGCGAGCTGCGCAAGGTGGCGTGGCCGTCCCGCACCGAGGTCGCCAACTACTCCGTCGTCGTGCTCCTCGGCATCGTCGTGCTCACCGCCATGATCGCCGGGCTCGACTACGTGCTCGGCGAGGCCGTCCTCAAGCTGTTCGAGCGATGAGCGACCTGCCCACCGAAGAGGAGACCGCCGTGTCCGACGTCGACACCGACACCGACACCGACACCGACACCGACACCGACATCGACATCGACGCCACGCCCGACGCCGACGCCGACGCCATCGCCGCCGAGGCCGACGCGCTCGACGCGCCCGCCGAGCCGGTCAGCGAGAGCGCCGACGAGGACCACCCCGTCATCGACGACGCCGACGACGCTGCGCCCGGTGTCATCGACGAGCCCTACGTCGATCCCGGCCTGCTGAACCAGGCCGACGACGACGACGCCCCCGTCCAAGACGACGCCCCGGTGGGCGAGTCCGAGGGCGACGAGGTCGACGTCATCGACGCCGAGGACCTCGTCGAGCCCGCCCCCGAGGAGCCCGAGGAGGTCGTCAGCCCCTACGACCGTCCCGGCAAGTGGTACGTGGTCCACACCCAGTCGGGCTACGAGAAGAAGGTGAAGTCCAACCTCGAGGCCCGCACCGCCTCCATGAACATGGAGGAGCGGATCTACGAGGTGGCCATCCCGCTCGAGGACGTCGTCGAGTTCAAGAACGGCAAGCGCGTCGTCGTCCAGAAGAAGATGTTCCCCGGCTACCTGCTCGTGCGCTGCCGCCTGGACGACGACTCCTGGTACGTGATCCGCAACACGCCCGGCGTCACCGGGTTCGTGGGCGCCGGCGCCAAGCCGTCGCCGCTGCGTCGCAAGGACGTCGAGAACTTCCTCGGCACCAAGGACGAGGCATCCGAGGCCGCCACGGCCAAGATCAAGCCGCGGATGCAGTACGAGCTCGGGGAGACCGTCCGGGTCAAGGACGGCCCGTTCGCCGACTTCTCCGGCGAGGTCATCGAGCTCAACGCCGAGCAGCTCAAGGTCAAGGTGCTCGTGAACATCTTCGGCCGTGAGACCCCGGTCGAGCTCGAGTTCAGCCAGGTCGCCAAGATGTAGCCGGCGCCGCTCGCGGCGCCCCCATACCGCACGCGGACCGCCGATTGGCGGATCCGTGCCGTGTCCGACCAGACTGGTCGGTCGCTTCGATTCAGGAGAGTTCGTCCCATGGCCAAGAAGAAGGTCGCGGCTGTCGTCAAGATCCAGATCCCCGCCGGGCAGGCCACGCCTGCCCCGCCGGTCGGTACCGCGCTCGGTCCGCACGGTGTGGCGATCATGGACTTCTGCAAGGCGTACAACGCACAGACCGAGAGCTCGCGGGGCACGATCATCCCGGTCGAGATCACGATCTTCGAGGACCGCTCGTTCTCGTTCGTCACCAAGACCCCGCCGACGCCGGTGCTGATCCGCCAGGCCGCCGGGCTCGAGAAGGGCGCCACCACCACCGGCACCCAGGTGGTCGGGTCGATCACGCAGGCCCAGCTCGAGGAAATCGCGCAGACCAAGATGCCCGACCTCAACGCCTACGACCTCGAAGCCGCCAAGCTCCAGGTCGCCGGTACCGCCCGCTCCATGGGCATCGAGGTCAAGGCGTAGCTCCGGCCGCCGGGGCCTCCGCTCCGTCGAAGCCGATCGGCGCCTCGCAAGTTCCGCACCACAGCCGCTCGTCGGGGAGGACCTCGCCCCGACTGACGCTCATCCATCCCGAGGGAGTCTGAAAGGACCAGTCACCATGGCTGCAGGAAAGCGCTACCGCGACGCGACGACCCGCTACGACCGCGAGGCGGCCCACGCCCCGGCCGAGGCCCTCGATCTGGCCAAGTCGCTGGCCAACGCCAAGTTCGACGAGACCATCGACCTCATCGCCCGCCTCGGCGTCGACCCCCGCAAGGCCGACCAGATCGTGCGCGGCACGGTCGCCCTGCCCTCGGGCACCGGCACCGACGTCCGCGTCGCGGTGTTCGCCCAGGGTGACGCAGCCCAGGCCGCTCGTGACGCCGGCGCCGAGCACGTCGGCGGGGACGACCTCGCCGAGCTGGTCGAGGGCGGCATGCTCGACTTCGACGTCGCCATCGCCACGCCCGACATGATGCCCACGGTCGGCAAGCTGGGCCGCGTCCTCGGCCCCCGTGGTCTCATGCCCAACCCCAAGACCGGCACCGTCACCACCGACGTGGGCAAGGCCGTCGAGGAGTTCAAGGGCGGCAAGGTCGAGTACCGCACCGACCGCTACGGCAACGTGCACGTGCCCATCGGCAAGGCCAGCTTCGACAGCGGCCAGCTCGCCGACAACTTCTGGGCCGTCATCGACGAGCTGCAGCGGGCCCGTCCCGCCGCGGCCAAGGGGCGCTACTTCCGCCGGGTGGGCGTCAGCTCCACCATGGGTCCCGGCATCCGCATCGACGCCGGCCGCCTCAAGCGCGACGTCGACTGAACGAGTTGGTGCCGCGGCCACCCCGGTCGTAGCATCGCTGACTTCATCACAATCGAACCTGCTCGCCGCAGACATCCGGTGCGACCCCACGGGTCGCGCAATGGGCCAGGGGCCCGCCCGACGAGGCGACACCTCCTGAACCGGCTCTGCCGGCTCTGCCCGTGTGCGAGCCCGAGACAGAACGAAGGAGGTGTCCATGGAGAATCCCAGGCCAGAGAAGGTCGCAGTGGTCGACGAGGTGCGTGAGCGCTTCGACGGCACCAGCGCAGCGATCCTCACCGAGTACCGCGGTCTCAGCGTCGGCCAGCTGGCCGAGCTGCGCACCCGGCTGCGGGGCGCCGGCGGCGACTTCAAGGTGTACAAGAACACCCTGGTCCGCTTCGCCGCCCGCGACCTCGGCCTCGAGATCGAAGAGCTGCTCACCGGGCCGACCGCCATCGCGTTCGTCACCGAGAAGCCCTCGGGCGACCCCGGCGACGCCGTCGATGTGGCCAAGGTCCTCAAGGACTTCGGCCGTGAGTTCCCGGCGCTGGTCGTCAAGGGCGGTCTGCTGGGGGACAAGCTCCTCACCGCCGACGACACGCGTGCCCTCGCCGACGTCGAGCCCCGTGAGGTGCTCCTCGCCAAGCTCGCCGGTGCCATGGCTGCCCCCATGCAGCAGTTCGCCGGCCTGCTCCAGGCGCTGCC
>CAZCJT010000344.1:0-3555 GCA_964498565.1 uncultured Acidimicrobiaceae bacterium | reverse complement strand
CATCGACAGCAGCCGCTTCCGCCCGCTCACCGCCGCCGAGCGCACCGACGTCCAGGCCCGCCACGGCCTCGACGACGGCCCCCTCGTCCTCAGCCTCAGCCGGCTCGTTCCCCGCAAGGGCATGGACGTCCTCATCGACGCCGCCGCCCAGCTCGCCCCCCGGCTACCCGGCCTCCAGGTGGCCATCGCCGGCTCGGGCCGGGACCGGCAGCGGTTGGAGAAGCGGGCCGCGTCCACGGGGGCGCCGGTGACCTTCCTCGGTCGGGTCCCGGAGGACGACCTCGCCCTGGTGCACGGGTCCGCCGACGTCTACGCCATGCTCTGTCGCAGCCGGTGGGGCGGCCTCGAGCAGGAGGGCTTCGGCATCGTCTTCCTCGAGGCGGCCGCGGCCGGCGTGGCGCAGGTGGCGGGCGACAGCGGCGGCGCGTCCGAGGCCGTCGTCGACGGGGAGACCGGCTTCGTGGTGGATCCCACGGACGTGGTTGCCGTCGCCGGCGCCATCGAGCGGCTGCTCGGCGACGACGACCTGCGGGCCAGGATGGGTGCGGCCGGCCGGGCCCGGGCCGTCGAGCACTTCGACTACGACCGGCTGGCCCCTCAGCTCGCCGCCGCCATCGAGGACCCGTGACCGACACGCCACCCACCCGCCACGCCCCCACCGGTCCCGGTCCGGAGGACGACGGGGCACTCCACGAAGGCGCCGGCCTGATCCGGCTGTCCTTCGTCGCCACCGGCGCGCTGCTGGTGGCCGGGGTCGTCGGCATCGTGAGCCCCGACGACGGTGGCGTCTTCACCGCGTGGCTGTCCGGCGCGCTCTTCGCCGTCGGCGTCGTGCTGTTCCTGTGGGGCTACGCCGTCGGCGTGTCCCGCTCCCGGGACGAGCAGATCGCCCTCGGGGGCCTGTTCTTCCTGTCGGGCACCGCACCCGAGGTCGTGCGGTTCCGCCTGCGGCTGGCCTTCGCCGTGCAGGTCGTCGTGGCGGTCGTCGCGGCCAGCGTGCGGCCGTACACCGCCGTCGCCTTCGTGGTGCTCGCCCCGATGCTGGGCCTCGGGGCGATGGCGACGTGGGGCGCCCGGCACGGCGAGTTCCCCGCGAAGGACGTCGCGGGCTCGAGCTCCCCGCCCTGATCGCCAAGCCGGACTGCCTCTTGCGCCCCGCCGAGCACTTCGAGGGCGAGGCCGAGGACGAGTCGGCCCGAACGCGCCAGGCAGCCCCCGCGGAGACCGGCCACCCGGTTCCGGCTGTGGTGGTGAGGCAGAATCGCCCCCATGTCCGACCAGGCCACCCAGCAGATGCACATCGAGGCGCCGCTCGAGCGGATCTGGGCGGTGCTCACCGACTTCGAGGCGTATCCCAGGTGGGCCCGCGACCTGAAGGAGGCCACCATCGTGCAGCGCGACGAGCAGGGCCGCGCCGCGCTGGTGCGGTTCCGGGCCGCGGCCATGGGTCGCTCCACCACCTACACGCTGGCCTACGACTGGGACGACGCCCCCAACCGCCTGCCGTGGAAGCTCGTCACCGGTGACATCCAGCGGGTGCTCGACGGCGCCTACGAGTTCGTCGAGGTCGAAGGCGGCACCGACGTCACCTACCACCTCCGGGTGGATCTGGCGATCCCGCTCCCAGCGTTCGTGAAGCGGCGCGCCGAGGCGCGCATCATCTCCACCGCGCTGCGCGAGCTGCGGGCCCACGTCACCACCTCGCGCTGATCGGTCCCCGGTGCGCATCCTGCTGTTCACGGGCAAGGGCGGGGTCGGCAAGACCACGACGGCTGCGGCCACCGCCGTCCGCTGCGCCGACGCCGGCCAGCGCACCATCGTGCTGTCCACCGACCCGGCCCACTCGCTCGGCGACGCCTTCGACGTCGAGCTGGGCGACCTCACGGTCGAGATCACCGACGGCCTGTGGGGCCAGCAGCTCGACGCGCAGGACCGGATGGAGGAGGCCTGGGACGACATCCAGGGCTACCTCCAGGAGGTCTTCCGCTGGGGCGGCGTCGACGAGATCGAGGCCGAGGAGCTCTCGGTCGTGCCCGGCCTCGACGAGATCTTCGCCCTCACCGACATCAAGCGGTACGCGGCGTCGGGGGAGTGGGACACGATCGTCGTCGACTGCGCACCGACGGCGGAGACGATCCGGCTCCTCTCGCTGCCCGGGGTGCTGGCGTGGTGGATGGAGCGCCTGTTCCCGATGGGCCGCCGGGTCAGCAAGGTGGTCAGCCCGCTGCTCGGTTCGGTCACGAGCATGCCGATGCCCGGCGACGACGTGTTCGGCGCGGTCGAGCGCTTCTACGAGCGCCTCGACGGCGTGAAAGAGCTCCTCACCGACCGGTCGATCACCACCGCCCGCCTGGTGGTGAACCCCGAGCGGGTGGTGGTCGCCGAGGCCCGACGGACCTTCACCTACCTCTCCCTGTTCGGCTACAGCGTGGATGCCGTCATCGCCAACCGCCTCCTGCCCGACGCCGTCTCCGACCCGTGGTTCGAGGAGTGGAAGCAGCGCCACATCGACCACCTCGCCACCATCGAGGAGGGCTTCGCCCCCGTCCCGGTGCTGCGGGCCGAGCTCACGCCCCACGAGCTGGTCGGCGTGGACCGCCTCCGCGAGTTCGGCCGCCGCCTCTACGGCGATGACGACCCGGCCCGCCATCATGCCGACGTCTCGCCGCTGCACCTGGAGCGCACCGACGAGGGCGACGTCCTCACCGTCGACCTGCCCTTCACCGACAGAGACGAGCTGGCCCTCGGCCGGCGTGACGACGAGCTGCTCGTGCGGGTGGGGCCGTACCGCCGCTCCATCCTGCTGCCGGACTCCCTGCGACGACGACGGGTCGTGGACGCCGCGCTGCGTGACGGCGCGCTCCGCGTCACCTTCGCCCCGACCCGGTAGCCCCCGGTCTGGCACGATGGCGCCGAGCATGCCCGAGGAGGACGACGCCCAGGACGCCACCGGTGGACCCGACCCGGTCCAGGTGGGCATCGAGCAGTTCCAGCGGGCCGCCCTCGAGGCCATCCGGGCCGGTCGGGCCATGCTCGACGCCGCCGAATCGGTGCTCCAGGACCCGAAGGCGGCCGAGTCCGTGGTGCGCTCGGTGGGTTCGGTGGCCCGCACCGCCACCGATGCCTTCTCCGGCTTCGCCGCCGGCCGGTGGGCGCCGCGGCACGACCAGTCCGGCGATGCGGGTGCACCGCCGACCGGCGACGGGCGAGACGACGGCCCGGACGGGTTCGAGCGGATCACCGTGGACTGATGCGGGTGCTTCGCCTCGGACTCGGCGACGCCCGGGCCGTCGACCTGCACCCGTCGGTCTCGGTCGTGACCGGCCTGACCGAGCGCCAGCACACCGCGCTGCGCCGGGGGTTCCGCGCCATCGGCACCGGCCTGTCACCCCGTTCCGCCGGCCTCGTCGAGGCCCACGGCCTGCTCCTCGACACCACGCAGGACGACCTGGACCTGCTCGAGGTCCCGGCCACCCCGGCCTCCACGGTCGCGACCGCGGCCGACGTCCCCGGCGCCATCCCCGACGCCGACGCCGAGCGCCTGCGGACCGCGGA
>CAZCJT010000343.1:0-3557 GCA_964498565.1 uncultured Acidimicrobiaceae bacterium | reverse complement strand
CCGAGGCGCTGGGCCAGCGGCGCCACCAGATCGGCGCGCCCGGCTCGCTGGGGGTACCACTCGTAGGTCTCGAGGTAGCCCTCGGCCTCGGCCCGGGCCTCAGCCCGCGTGCGGCCCTCGCCCGCTGGTGGCAGGGAACCGAAGAGGCCGGCCGCCAGGCCGCGTTCGTGGGACAGCGTGCTCAGCGCCACCCGCCAGCCGTCGTGCAGCTCGCCGACCAGGTGGGCGTGCGGCACCCGCGCCTCGTCGATGAACACCTCGTTGAAGGAGGCGCGGCCGTTCATCTGCCGGAGGGAGCGCACCTCCACGCCCGGTTGGCGCATCGGGAAGGCGAAGTACGAGAGCCCCCGGTGCTTGGGGACGTCGGGGTCGGTCCGAGCCAGCAACATGCCGTACGCGGCGTGGTGCGCGCCCGTGGTCCACAGCTTCTGTCCGGTGACCACCCACTCGTCACCGTCCCGGTGGGCGTGCGTGGTCACACCGGCCAGATCCGAGCCGTTGCCTGGCTCCGAGAACAGCTGGCACCAGGTGTCGGCTCCGGTGGCGATCCCGTGCAGCAACGGTCGGGCGAGGTCGGGACGGGCGTGCTCGAGCAGCGTGGGCGCGGCCAGCGACATGCCGACGCCGATGGCGGGACCGACGGCGCCGGCGCCACGGACCTCGTCGGTCGCGACGCGCGCCCGCTCGGGGGGCAGGCCCCGTCCGTAGAGGTCGACCGGCCAGGTCGGACACGCCCAGCCGGACTCGACCAGCGCGGACCGCCATTCGGCGAGGGGCGCGTCCGGATACCAGTGCTGCGCCAGCCACGAGCGGACCTCGGCGCGGACCTCTTCCGCTGCCGTGGCGCTCCCGGCGGGGACGGCGGTCATGCGGTCACGGTGCCGGCGGGGCAGCGGTGCGGGCCGGCACCGAGTGCTCCCAGTCGGCCAGCAGTGCCCGGAGGGCCACGATCAGGGCGAGGGGCTGGTCGAGCGGCACGTGGTGGTGGGCCTGGGGGATCTCCACGAACGGCGCGTTGCGGCCGAGCAATTCGTTCATGTGGTCGATGACGTCGGCCGTGACGATGGCGCTGAACTGGCCGTGGAGCACGGCGATGCGGGTCTTCACCATGGCCAGGTACTCGTGCAGCTCGTGCATCGAGACCCGCTCGAACACCGTGCGGTCGAACTTCCACGTCCAGCCGCCCGGGGTCTCACGCAGGGAATGCCGGGCGATGTGGCGGACGATGTAGTCGTTGTCGCACGGCTGGGGCGGCACCAGGTGGAAGTGCTCCATGGCCTCCTCCAGGGACGGGTACGTCTTCGGGTTCGAGAACGCCCGGCCCCGGCTCGCCTCCTCGGTCTCCGGATCGGGGCGCCGGACGGGCGAGTCGATGATGATCGTGCCGGCGATGTCGTCGCCGTGGAGGGCGGCCGTGAGCATGGTGACGAAGCCGCCCATGCTGTGGCCCACGGTGATCGGCCGGTCCATGCCGAGCTCCCCTGCGACGTGGAGGACCTCCCGGGCCCACTGCTCCATGGCGTAGGCGTCGCGGTGGCCGCTGTCGCCGTGGCCGCTCAGGTCGATGGCGGCGACGTGGTAGTGGTGCGTCAGCTGCGGGGCGATGAAGTCCCACCAGTGGGCGTGGGCGGCGCCGCCGTGCACGAGCATGAGGCCCGGCTTGGCGGTGTCCCCCCACGACAGGGCGTGGATCCGGCAACCCTCGACGTCGACCTCGGTGCTGCGGGCCGGGGTGGCCGCGGCGCTGGTGAACCAGGTGGGTGGGTGCACGCTCGACATGCCGGCACGATAGGGACGCCGGGGTCGGCGCCGGGAAAAACGCGCCCCGCCTGGGTCGCGCCCGACGCGGTCGTGTGCCCTACGGTGCAGCCGGACCGGGGCCGGGACCCGGACGGAACCAGGGGGAATGCGATCGTGCGAAACACCCGACGTGGGCTCACCGGCAGGTGGTTGCCCCTTCTGTTGGCGGGCCTGCTCGTCGCGGCGGCCTGCGGTGCCGACGAGGAGTCGACCGCGACGGACGACGACACGTCCGTCGACGGCGGCGGTGCCGAGGACGGAGGCACCGAGGCCGGCGGTGACGAGCCGGCCGAGGAGGAGCCCGAGATCGAGGACAGCGCCAAGGGCGTCACCGACTCCGAGATCAACATCGGCGTCCACGCCCCCGAGACGATCGGCGGCATCGACATCGGCGACCTCCTCGGCATCGGGGACCTGACCCAGCTCTACTGGGACACGGTCAACGAGCAGGGCGGCATCCACGGTCGCACCGTCAACGTGACCCTCGCCGACGACGGCTACGACGCCAACGCGGCCCAGCAGGCGTGCCGCGACCTGCTCACGCAGGACCTGCTGTTCGTGTCCGGCACGTCCGGCGCTGACCAGATCATCACCTGCGCCAACCTGGCCACGGCGGACCAGATGCCGTACCTGAGCCTGGGCGTCGCCGAGGCGGGCTTGGCCGACAAGCCGGGCTACCGGGCCATGACGATGACCTACGACGGCATGTCGGAGCTCATGGCCGACTACGTGCTGGCCGAGCTGGCCGAGCCGGAGACGCCCGTGGCCATGGTCCGCTACAACAGCCCGAGCTCGCAGGGAGCGCAGGACGCGTTCACCGCCAAGATGGAGGAGCTCGGCGGCAACGTCGTGGCCGCCGACGCCGTGGACAAGCAGGGCAACGCCAACGAGCTCACCGCCGAGTGCGTCAAGCTGGCGAACCTCGGGGTCGAGGTCGTCTTCATGATCCTGGTGCCCACCGCGTCGACGCAGTTCGCCCGGCTGTGCGCCGAGCAGGGGTTCACGCCCCAGTTCGTGACGGTGTCCAACACCTTGTCCTGCGCCACCGAGCCCCCCATCGGGGTTCCGGAGCTGGCCGGGTGCCGCTCGTTCTCCCCGGTGCGCGTCGACGTGGACGACGACCCGCTGGCCAAGGAAGCCCAGGACGCGTGGGCCGCGGCCTTCCCCGACCGTGACCCGCCCGACGACCTGGTGACCTTCTGGGGCGTCTTCGACGTGTACCGCGAGGCGCTGGAGCAGGCCGGGCCGGAGCTCACCCGCCTCGGCTTCCTCGATGCGCTCGACGCCATGGACTACGACAACGGGGTGTTCAACCCCGTCAGCTTCGACGGCGGCAAGGTCGGCGCCGACAGCGTCATCGTCATCGAGGCCACCGCGGAGGCGCCCTGGGAGCGCGAGCTCGTCTCGGAGTGGACGTCCAGCTTCGGCTGAGCCGACGCCCCACCAGCACTGATGGAGGAAGCGCTCACCTTCGTGGTCGTCGGCATCGCCGGCGGCTCCACCTACGCCCTGCTCGCCCTGGGCCTGGTGCTGGTGCACAGCGTGTCCCGGGTCCTCAACTTCGCCCAGGGGGCGTTCGGGACCCTGGCCGCGTTCATCGCCGCCAGCATCGCCATCGGCCACGATCTGCCGTGGCCGGTGGCCGTCGCGGCGGCCATCGCCGTGGGCGCCGTCGTGGGCGCAGCCACGGCGTGGGTGCTGCTCGGCCGCGACGGGGGCATCCTGCCTCCGCTCGTGGGCACGGTGGCGCTGCTCTC
>CAZCJT010000342.1:0-3564 GCA_964498565.1 uncultured Acidimicrobiaceae bacterium | reverse complement strand
TCATGCGCGCACCAACAGGACGGTGTACCGTGTGTCGGTCAGACCGCTGCCCATCCGCCCGATGCTGACCCGGAGGGGCCTCTCGGGGTGGCGGATGGCGGCCCCCTCAATCGCGATCCGGAGGCCCTTCCCTCCCCGGAGCCGGAACCGCATTCCGCCCGGCCCGACCGCTTCCCAGACCCATTCGGGGAACCCCTTCGGGGTCTTCCGTTCCTCGGTCTTCCATGGGTCGGTGAGGGAGCACTCCAAGGGCTCCTCCCCGGGCTGGAGGCCGATCTCGGGCACGTTCACGCTGTCGTCGCTGTCCACCGACTCTTGCGGGGTCATCGGCCCCTGTAGGGCACGGGGGGGTTAAGGTTCTTTCGTCACGAGTCTCGGCCAACACCCATCGCAAAAGTGGCCGAGACAGGTCCGTTTCCCGTCGGGGGTCGGGCCGGGAAGTCGCACGGTGACCGTCCGGAGAGCCCGCAAGAGCCCGCAACCGTCGCACGTACGACCGCGAACCCGCCCCGGCACAGACTTTTATACCCTCCCGGCTATATAAGTCTGCGTGAAAGCGCCTAAAGCACCCGAAAACACTGTTCCCCCGGACCCCCTCGCGCGCGTGGCGGAGGTAGCCCGCCGTGGCTGAGATCATCGAGTGGGTTTGGTGGGGCCTGACAATCGCCCTAGCCTTCGGCGGCGGGGCGTTCCTCGGAGGCCTCAAGGGGTTCGCTCTCGGCACGCGGATCGGCGCGATGGGGCGGAAGTCCGCCGGCGGTTGGATGGGTCTAGCCGCCACGTTCCTCGACACCCCGGAGGTGAAGTCGGCCGTCGGCGGGTTCATCAAGGACCTTTTGGCCGGGTTTTCGGGGAAGAAGGAGAGGAAGTAATGGGGCGCCTCGGGATCATCAAGACGTGGAGCCTGTGGAGGTCACGGGCGATCACGGTGACCCGCATTGCCACCCGGGCTCTGGAGGTCGCGGCCCGCCATGGTCCGGACTTGGTATTCGCCTCGTGGACCTACCTGTACCTTCGGCGCCCACTGCTCCCGACCGCGACCCATTTCGCGGTCGGGGACCCGATCCCGCCGCCCGTGCTGCTCTCCAGGTTAAGCCTCGCAATCCGCGCGCTCCTCATCGAGCGGGTCACCGCCGCTAATGGCCCGATCCTGGTGACGCTGGGTGCTCTGTACCAGGGCTGGCAGGGCTTGCTGTTGGGGCTCGTCGGGCCGCTGGAGACGCTGATGCTCGACTTCACGGTCGAGTGGGTGCCGACCGGGAACGTGCTCATGAGGGGCGGCCGCATCGGTCACAAGGACGATCCCGGTGTCGGTGACGTGACGCACCGGGAGTACGCGTACGCCCTGGTATGGCCCGACGCCCTCTTCCTGGCGGCCCAAATCCCCCTCATCCTGAACGTCCTGCGCAGCCAGGGCGTGGAGCGGGCCGGATTGATATAATCGGCCCGGCGTGGAAGTTCGCGTGGCAAGACGCGGACGCGGACGACGCAGACGGGTTCGCAGGTTGCTGAAGCGGGCCTTGGGCGTCGCCCGGAAGGCGGCCCGCCGGTACCGCGCTTCGACCCGTCGCTACCAGATGGGCTTGCCTGCCAAGGTCGTGGTCGGCGCCGCGGTAGTCGCCCCTCCCCTCCTCAGCGCGGTCAACACATTGTCGCACGACTCCAACATCCGCCCCGCCGTTTCCACCGGAGATGCCTACACCCCGGCCTCGCGAATCCAGATCGGCGTCAAGCGCTGGTTCAACGAAGTCGCCAATGCCTTCGGCGGTGACCCTCCGTTCTCGGCCTCCGAGAACCACGTCACCAAGCTCGGGAACGTCCGAGTCGTGAGCCTAGCCGGCAACCTGACCGACAAGGGGTGGGCGTGGAAGGTCCTCGCTCCCGCCGCGTACTCCGCCGGTACTGACCGCCTTCTGTCCTGGGTGACGGGTGGCTTCCGTGTCCTCGGTCGAAACCTGATCGGGAGACAGTCAAAATAGGTGGAAACCATGGGTCACAAATACAAGACGGTCGAGGGCGAGACGGGCGCCGTCAACGTGCTGACGGAGATCACGACCTTCGGCGCCATCACCGCCGTGGGTCCGATCAAGGTCCCGGAAAACGCCCGCCTGCTCCGTCGCCTCCTCTACGCCGTCGGTGTCCACAACGACACGGCGGGGGACCAGGGAGTCATCCTCCTGCGCCTCACCGGGGACGGCATCAACAAGGCCCCTCAGGACTTCGTCCTGTGCGGCGCTGGCTCGGGTGTCACCATGGTCGGCGCCCCCTCGGACGGCGCCCTGCGCGAAATCGTCGTGGACCTTGAGGTGACGCCGAACGAGACGATCACCGTCTCCATCTCCGCCGCCGGGGACGACGTACTGATCGCGACCGCCGCGATCACCTTCGACTTCGAGACGTGACCCCATGGCCCGCGAGCCGAGGGGTCCGACCAGGGACGTGGTGCGCCGGCGCCTCCTCGACCTTGAGGGGACCGTCCTAGAGGCCGACCCCGACCGGACATGGCCGTTCGAGCGGGAGGTGAGCCACAATCTCATCCTGGCCGCCATGGACCCCGACCGGGTCGCTCGCACGGTCATCAACGCCTTGGGGCGAATCCCCGTTGAAACGGCCTCCGGTGCGACCCTGACAACGGGCTCCGGCCCCGGGAACGCCGTCATCGAGGTCACCTTCGGGGAGGCGGGTCAGACGTGGGAGATCCTCGGCGTGCTGTACATGTACGTTTGCGACGGGACCGTCGCGACCCGGACCGCCGGGCCGTTGCGTTCCTCGTCTCCCCTCCCCCGCATCGGAGCCGGCTCCGTCCCGCCATCCGACGTCGAGATCCCGGAAGACACTGCCCTCACCCTCACGGCCTCCGAGACAGGCTCCTTCATCGGCCAACCCAACACCAACATCATCGTCAACGACGCGGGGGTGATCACCATCGTGGCGACCCCCATCCCGCGGTACTACTCCCTGACCGCCGGCGTCATCGACTTCAACGCCCCCGCGGCTACCAGTGGGGTGGCCGGTGACACGCATGGAATCTCGGTACTCGCGCGGAGGGTGACATAGTGCCCGACCCGGTCCCGGCCGACGAACCGCCGTCGAAGCTCGATGAATGGTTCGGCTCGCCGGAGAAGCTTTTCTGGTACTTGACGGCCGGGGCCGGCGGGGTCACCGCCGCGGCGGGAGGTCTAGCTATGGTCCGCCGGTTCATCGGCTCGATTTTCGAAGGTGGGTCGGATGAGGAGTGACGAAGTGGAACGGCTCCGCCGCCAGCTTGACGTGGCGGACCGGCTCATCGAGGAGCAGGCACACGAGATCCGCCGCCTGGACGGGGCCCCGCCCATCCCGCGCCGGCGCACCGCCGTGAGCATGGTCCGTATGGCGGGCCTCATCGTCGTGTCGTATGTCATCTACCTCGGCGCCCACCTGTTGGTGGGGCTTCCCCCGCCGGACGGCGCGCTCTTCGCCGGCGTGATCGGGGCGATCGGCGCCCTGTGGGGCATCGACGTGGGCCGCCGGCACTTCTGACCGGCGAGCGTAGCGAGCTTAGCCGGCGCGCAGCGCCGGCTCTGT
>CAZCJT010000341.1:0-3567 GCA_964498565.1 uncultured Acidimicrobiaceae bacterium | reverse complement strand
CGCAGCGGCATCGGCGGCGGCGCGGGCCTCGGCCCGCTCGACCGTGGCCCGCACCAGCATCCCGGTGGGGATCAGGAGCAGGCCGGCGAGGAGGAGGACCACGGCCCACAGCGGCGTGGCCTGACCCCGATCGGAGCGGTTGTTGACGGACATGACGACCTCCAGCGGTGGTGTTGCCGGGGGAAGTCGGATGCTGCGGACCGACCGGTGTGGGTGACCCGCACCGGCTCGCCGGGTGCGGAACGTCAGTCCTCGCTGTCCTCGGAGAACAGTACCGGGGCCACGGCGGCCACGTGGACGTCGTCGGAGACGTCCATGACCTTCACCCCCGTGGCGTCACGACCCTGGGACGAGATGCCACGCACCTCCATCCGGATGGTCGTGCCGGTGGAGGCGATCACGAAGATCTCGTCGTCGATGCCGACCATGAAGGCGGCGACGACCTCACCCTTGCGGGCCGTGATCTTGATGCCCCGCACGCCCTGGCCGCCTCGGCCCTGCGTGTTGAACTTGTCGAGCTGGGTGCGCTTGCCGTAGCCGGCGGAGGTGACGATGAGGATGGCGGTGTCATCCCGAGCCACGTCGCAGGACACGACCTCGTCCTGGTCGTCCTTCAGCTTCATGCCCCGGACGCCGGCGGCGGCCCGGCCCATCGACCGCACCTCGGCCTCGTTGAAGCGGATCGTCATGCCTCGCTTCGACACCATCAGGATGTCGGACTCGCCGTTGGTGGGCAGCACCTTCACGAGCTCGTCGCCGTCGCGCAGGTTGATGGCGATGAGGCCGGTGCGCAGCGAGGAGTCGTACTCGGAGAACCGGGTCTTCTTGACCTGCCCCTGCTTGGTGGCGAAGAACAGGTAGGGCTGGGTCTCGTAGTCCCTGGTGTCGATGATGGCCTGGATGTGCTCGTCGGGCTCGAGCTGCAGCAGGTTCACGATGGCGGTGCCCCGTGCCGTGCGGTCCTTCTTCGGGATCTCGTGGGCCTTGAGCCGGAAGACCTTGCCCCGGTTGGAGAAGAACAGCAGGTAGGCGTGGGCCGTGGTCGTGAGGATCTTGGTGACGTAGTCCTCGTCGCGCAGCTTGGCGCCGGCGACCCCGCGGCCGCCGCGGCCCTGGCGGCGGAAGCTGTCGGCCTCGACGGTCTTGATGTAGCCCCGGTGCGACAGCGTGACGACGAGCTCCTCGTCGTCGATGAGGTCCTCGATGTCGATGTCGCCGGGATCGAGGGTGATCTCGGAGCGGCGATCGGTGGCGAAGTCGGCCCGGATCTGGGTGAGCTCGTCCCGGATCACCTGGCGGAGGCGGGCGTCGTCGGCGAGGATCGCCTCGAGCTCGGCGATGGTCTCCCGCAGCTCGGCCAGCTCGGATTCGAGCTGCTCGCGGCCCAGGCGGGTGAGGCGGGACAGCTGCATGTCGAGGATGTGCTCGGCCTGCACGTCGGAGAACTCGAAGGGCTCGCCCATGAGGGCCTCGCGGGCCGCCGGCTTGTCGGCGGACGCCCGGATGGCGGCGATGATGGCGTCGATCATGTCGAGCGCCTTGATCAGGCCTTCGACGATGTGGGCCCGGTCACGGGCCTTGCGGAGCCGGAACTCGGACCGCCGGGTGATGACCTCGATCTGGTGGCCGACGTAGGACTGGAGGGCCTGGAGCAGGTTGAGGGTCCGGGGGACGCCGTCGACCAAGGCGACCATGTTGATCGAGTAGCTGGTCTGCAGCGGCGTGTGCTTGTAGAGGTTGTTCAGCACCACCAGGCCGGGAGCATCGCGCTTGAGCGTGATCTCGAGCTTGGTCTGGCCCTTCGCCGAGGCGTCGTTGACGTCGGCGATGCCCTCGATGACCTTGTCGTTCACCAGCTCCTTGATCTTGGCCGCGGTGGCGGAGATGGAGGTCTGGTACGGCATCTCGGACACGACGATCATGTCGCGCTGGCGACCCTCGACGATCTCGGCCCGGGCCCGCAGCTTCACCGTGCCCTTGCCGGTGGTGTAGGCGTCGATCACACCTTGACGTCCCATGAGCAGCGCGCCGGTGGGGAAGTCGGGGGCATTGACGTACTTCATCAGGTCCTCGACCTGGGCTTCAGGGTTCTCGAGGAGGTGGACGGTGGCGTCGATGACCTCCCCCAGGTTGTGCGGCGGGATCTTGGTGGCCATGCCGACGGCGATGCCCTCGGACCCGTTGACCAACAGGTTCGGGAACCGGGCCGGCAGCACCGAGGGCTCGGTGAACTCACCGCTGTAGGTGTCGTTGAAGTCGACGGTCTCCTCGTTGATGCCGTCGAGGAGGCGCATGGCGAGGTTGGAGAGCCGGCACTCGGTGTAGCGGGCGGCGGCGGGGCCGAAGTCCGGGCTGCCGTAGTTGCCGTGGAAGTCCACCAGCGGGTGTCGCAGCGAGAAGGGCTGGGCCATGCGGACGAGAGCGTCGTAGATGGCGCTGTCGCCATGGGGGTGGAAGTGCCCCATCACGTGGCCGGTGACCCGGGCGCACTTCATGTGCGAGCGGTCGGGGCGGGCGCCGATGTCCTCCATGCCCCAGAGGATCCGACGGTGCACGGGCTTGAGGCCGTCTCGGGCATCGGGCAGGGCCCGCTGCATGATCACCGACATCGCGTACTCGAGGAACGAGTTCTCCATCTCGTCCTGGAGCTGGATGGGCTCGATGTCGAAGTGCTGTTCGTCGGTCGCCGTGCCGTCACCGGGCGGCGGAGGACTCTGATCAGACACGGGCAGGCTCCTGGCACTGGATGGAGGGCGCAGCCGAGCGGTGTGGCCCCGTGTCCAGCCTCGCTCCCGGTGCGGGAGCTGGGGGCACACGGGTGACCGCTCGGCGAATCACAGCAAGGTGATTCTAGCCGGGCCGGTCCGACGGTCCCGGGGAGGCCTCCCGCGCGCTGCGTGCCGCCAGCAGCACAACGCGCCACTGTTTCGTGCGAACTCAGGAAGTGCCAGGTGAGTGCCACGGAAAGTGGCCGACTCGTGCATGACCGGGTTCGGAGTGCGTTCGGCGACGGACACAGAGCGGCCCGACAGGGACGCACCGAGTGATCCACCCACGGTCTCGTGACCAACGTCGAGCAACACGGCGGGCGTCGCCGGCCAGCCCGGCGAGCCCCGCCCTCATGGCGGCCGCCGCCACCCCGACGCCGCGGGTGCTCGGCGCTCAGGTCACCCGGAGCCCCGGGGCCCTGGCCGCCACCGGTGTCAGCACCACCGACCTGATCCCCTTCGGACTCGGCCTGGTGCTGCTGGGCTTGGGCATCGAGCGCCGGAGCAAGCGGCTCGCCGCAGCTCGCCTGCGCTGAGCAGCCACGCACCGCAGCCACCCCTCGAGAGCCGCCCGGTCCGCCGGGCGGCTCTGTCGCGTCCGGGCCAAGGGCACGGAGCGAAGGGGGCGGTTCCACCACGCCGACCCGAGTCGGAAGAACCGGAAGGCAAGAACCCCTGACAATGGGTCTTCTGGCCCATGCGTTGACCGCAGAGCGTGAGCACAATGTCACTCACGGCGTTTACCACGCCGGAATCCTACGGAACGTGATGATCCGCACGGCTCACCCTTCGAGGTGAA
>CAZCJT010000340.1:0-3567 GCA_964498565.1 uncultured Acidimicrobiaceae bacterium | reverse complement strand
ACGAGCCAGAACGCGGCCCGATCGGCGAGCCGCTGGCCGGGGGCCTTGGAGTTCTGCGCCTCCTGGACCAGCTTGACGATGTGTGCCAGCGCCGTGTCTGAGCCGACCTTGGTGGCCCGCACCCGCAGCGTGCCGGTGGTGTTGAGGGTGGCGCCGATCACCTCGTCCCCTTGCGCCTTGTGCACCGGCAGGCTCTCGCCAGTCACCATCGACTCGTCGAGCTCGCTCTCCCCCTCTTCGACTACGCCGTCGACGGCCACTTTGGCGCCGGGCCGCACGAGCAGGAGGTCATCGACCTCGACGTCGGCGGTGGGGATCTCCACCGGCTCACCATCGCGCAGCACCACCGCCATCGGCGGGGCCAGATCGAGCAAGGCCCGGATGGCGTCGTTGGCGCCACCCCGGGCCCGCATCTCGAACCAGTGACCCAAGAGGACGAAGGCCGACAGAACGGTGGCGGCCTCGTAGAAGACCTCACCTCCGCCGGTGAGCGTGACGCCGACGGAGTACAACCAGCCGGCACCGACTGCGACGGCGACGAGCACCATCATGTCCAGCGTGCGGGCCCGTAGGGCCCGTACGGCACCGTCGAAGAAGATCCACGCCGACCAGAACACAACCGGCACGCTGAGGATCAGCTGGAACACATCGTCGCGCAGCCCAAAGGGGGCGTCAGCCTCGAAGCTGAGGACGTCACGGCCGATCTCGGACCACAGCAGGATCGGCACCGAGAACACGGCCGCGACCACGAACCGCCGGCGCATGTCGGTGACCATGTCGGCCATCGACACACCGCCGTGCCCGCCGTGGCCCATCACCTCGTGCGATGATCGGGTGTCCGCCTCAGCGTGCTGATGGTCAGCCGGTCCGGCTGCTTCCGGGGCCAGCTCCTCCATCGGCATGCACAGGTGACCGGGAACGGACTGGCCGGCGCAGTGGTAGCCGCAGTCTTCGACACGGGAGCGGAGCCCGGCGATGCTGGTCACTCGAGGGTCGTAGGTGATAGTCGCCGTCTGAGACACGGGGTTCGCTTCGACACGAGCGACGCCGGAAACCCGGCCGAGCACCGACTCGACGACAGCCTGCTCGGTGGCGAACTGCAGCCCGCTCACCTCGAGTACAGCTGTCACATGCCCGTCCGTGGACGGGGCCTCATCTTCTTGGCCAGCGTCTGTCCGGCCGGTGCGGTCGTGGCCCGTGTGGGCATGGTGGTCAGGCACTGCTGCTACCTCCTCGGACTCGCGGGCGCAACGGCGCCCGGCAAGCACGTGTCATGGGAATGTCGGCTCATCAGCCGGGGCGGCCCGAAGCGTCGGGATGAACCGGGGCGTGCGGCGGGCGTACGCGTCCCACGCCGGCCCGAACTCGGCCGCCACCAAACTCTCCTCCTGGAGCGCCAGACGGCGGTAGATCACGATCAGAATCGGAAACATCGCCAGGGTCGGGATCGTGGGCCACTGCAACAAGAACCCGACCATGATCGCCAGGAACCCGACGTACTGCGGGTGACGGACCCTGGTGTACAAGCCGGTGGTGGCAAGTGTCTGCTGCTTGGCGGCCCGCAGCAGCACCGGCCACGCGGCGGCGATCGCCCAGAACCCGGCGCCGATGAACACGTAGCTCGCCAGGTGGAACGGGCTCAGGTGCGGGTCGCCCTCCCAACCGATCAACTCGCTCCACAGATGCCCTCCGTCGTGGGTCAACGTGAGGCTCTCGAAGCGGCTGCCGACCCAGCCGGACAGGAGGTAGATGGTCAGCGGGAACCCGTACATCTCGACCATCAGAGCGACGACGAACGACGAGAACCCACCGAGCGCCTTCCAGTCGCGTCCGGAGCGGGGGTGGAAGAAGCTGGCGGCGAAGATGATGAATACAGCTGAGTTCACGATCATCAGGAACCACAGGCCGTAGCCGTAGCCGGTCATGACGCCTCTCCCCGTTCGCCATCGCCAGCGCTGTCGCGGATCAGGGCCAGGATGGCCCAGAGCACCAGTCCCCAGAACGCCAGCATGCCCGCTGTCATGGCGAGCAAAGCACCCAAATCCCAATCTCCGACGTGCCACCACATGACGAACCTCCTCCGACTGTGGCCAATCGTGTTCATCGGGCCAGATGCGGCGGGCGGCGCCATCCGGAACGACAACGGATTCGGGCTGCGGCGGACTACGTGGCGCTGTCAAGGACATGCTGTCGTACCGTGTGGCGCCGCCGGCCGTCCCGCCGCCAGGGAAGCGAACTTCGGGGGTTACCCTGAGCGGGCGCCCGCAGACCCGCCGACGCGCGGCCTCCCTCGGAGCCCGGCCCCCCGCAGTGTCGTAGCCCGAAGGTCTCGATCCTCGCGATGGGGAAGATTCACTCAGGCATCCAGCCCAACTCCTGGGAGATCGGCGCGGCACGACCCGACGGAGGGAGGGCACTCCCGCCGCGGTGCCGAGGACCGTTATGGCTCTAGGATCTACTACATGTTGTCGTCGTGGACTTTCGCCATCGGTTCCCGACCTGATGGCGGCGCTGGATAGGTCGTGCCGATCGGGTTGGTCCGGGTGCGTAGGTCGCCGCAGGCGCGAATCCGTAGTTCGTGCCGATGCGACCGGCGCCGGTGCCGGGGATCATGGCGGCATGCAGCAAGGACCAGCCGCCGCAGTGGGCGGCATGCACCCAGGACCCTGCCCGGTATGCGATGCCACGCCGGTGGTGCTGGTCGCCCTACGTCACCCGGTGATGCGACGGTGGACCGAAGAGCTGCTCGCGAGCGAGCATGGATGCTGGGAAGTGACACGGATGGACGGCGATGAGTTGCTGGTCGAGGCCATCGGCCGGATCCGGCCGGACCTCGTCGTGGTGGATGACCGCGACTTCCCGGCGTGCTGCCAGGCGGCCCTCGACCGGATGCCTCCGGAGCGGGTGATGGTGGTCGGTCCCGAACCGGACACGGCCTACCGCACGCTCGCCCTCACGAACGGCGCCGGAGGCTGGGTGAGCCGCGACCACGTCGCCGACGAATTGAGCTCGGCGATGCGTGTCGCACTCGGCTGCCGCCACGAACCATGCCCGCCCTCACGGCGTCCCGTCGCCGACTCAGCCGCATCCTTCGTTCCGACCACGACAAGGAGATGACTGCAGATGTTGACCTTCACCACGCTCGCACAGGTCGTCGCTGACACCGACGGCTGGGGCCACATGGATGGCTGGGGTGGTGGCTGGATGTGGCTCTGGGGGACCCTGATGATGTTCTCCTGGGTCGCCATCATCGCTGCTGCGATCTGGTTCCTCCCCAGCCGACGTGACGAGCGCCGCCCCGGCCGGGCCCGGGAGATCCTCGAGGAGCGCTACGCCAGCGGCGAGCTCTCCACCGAGGAGTACCGCGAACGACTCGACCATCTCTGATGATGCCCACCGATCCGACCAACAGCCGGGAGAACCCCATGCCCACCACCGATCCCAGCCCAGCCGACCAGCAGACCGAGGCCGCACTGGCCCCGTCCAGCGGGCACCAGATGGACAGCCGGATGATGTGGGTGATGATGATCGGCTGCTGCCTGGCCATCCCCCTCGCCCTCATCGTCG
>CAZCJT010000339.1:0-3573 GCA_964498565.1 uncultured Acidimicrobiaceae bacterium | reverse complement strand
CCCCGTCCACGAGGGGCACGCCCCAGCGGCGGCAGTAGACGCCGAACACCGCGTCGCTGGCCGCCACCCGCAGGTCGCACCACACGGCCAGCTCCAGCCCGCCGGCGACGGCGTGGCCCTCCACGGCGGCGATGACGGGCTTCGACAGGCGCAGCCGGGTCGGCCCCATCGGGCCCAGCGCCCCCGGGTCCGGGTCGCCGGGAGCCATCGCACCGATGTGGTTGCCGTCGCCGGTCGACACCGCCTTGAGGTCGGCACCGGCGCAGAACGTGCCGTGCGCGCCGGTCAGCACGGCGACCGAGGTGCCGTCGTCGGCGTCGAAGGCGAGGAAGGCCTCGTGCAGTGCCCGGGCGGTGGGGCCGTCGACGGCGTTGCGCACCGCGGGCCGGTCGATGGTGACGACGGTGGTGCTGCCCACCACCTCGACGCGGATGGTGCCCACGGTCAGCCCCGGGCCGAGGTGCGGGTCTTGCCGGGCCGGGCGTTCTTCTCGATGAACTCGATGACCTTGCCGGCCACGTCGATGCCGGTGGTCTCCTCGATGCCCTCGAGGCCGGGGGAGGAGTTGACCTCCATGACGACGGGTCCGTGGTTCGAACGGAGCAGGTCGACGCCGCAGACGTTCAGGCCCATGGTCTTGGCCGCCCGCACCGCGGTGGACCGCTCCTCCGGGGTGAGCTTGATCTTCTCGGCGTGGCCGCCCTGGTGCAGGTTCGACCGGAACTCCCCCGGGGCGCCCTGCCGTCGCATCGAGGCCACGACCCGGCCGCCGATCACGAAGGCACGGATGTCGGCACCCTTGGCCTCCTTGATGAACTCCTGCACGAGGATGTTCGCGTCGAGCTGGCGGAACGCGGCGATGACCGATTCGGCCGCCTTCCTCGTCTCGGCCAGCACGACGCCGACCCCTTGGGTGCCCTCGATCAGCTTCACGATGAGCGGCGCCCCGCCCACCAGCTCGATGAGGCCGTCGATGTCCTTGGTGGAGTGGGCGATGCCGGTGACCGGCAGGCCGATGCCGTTCCGGGAGAGCAGCTGCAGCGAGCGGAGCTTGTCGCGGGAGCGGGAGATGCCCTGGCTCTCGTTGGTGGGGAAGACGCTCATCATCTCGAACTGCCGGACCACGGCCGTGCCGTAGAAGGTGTGGGACGCCCCGATGCGGGGGATGATGGCGTCGTACCCCTCGAGCTCCTGGCCGGCGTACCGGATGGCCGGCTTGTGCGAGGTGATGTCCATCACGCAGCGCAAGTAGTCGATGACCCGGACCTCGTGGCCACGCCCCTCGGCCGCCTCCTTGAGGCGCGTCGTGGAGTACAGGTTGGCGTTTCGGGACAGGAGTCCGATCTTCATAGAGGGGCCGACGCTACCCGGGTGGGGCGTGGCGGTCGCCGCCCAGGAGGTACGACGAACCGGGGTCCACCAGCAGGTGCCGGGCCATGGCGGTCCGGCCGAGCAGCATGCGGAACCCCATCTGGTCGCGCTTGGTGAGCGTGAGCTCGATGCCGTACCGCTGGACGCCGAGGGCAAGGGTCGTGCGGACCACCGGGCGGAGCTCGACGTCACCGTTGGACGACCGCACCTCCCGCTCCTCGACCAGCTGGGCCTCGGCCTGGACCACGTGGGCGTCGTCGTGCTGGCGGGGGTGGACGGAGAAGCGCACCCAGTCGACGCCCTGGCGCCCGAATCGCTCGACATCCCAGGCGTGGAGGGCCGACGTGCGCGCTCCCGTGTCGACCTTGGCCTTGATCCAGCCCCCGTCCAGGAGCTCGGGCAGGTGGATCCACTCCCGCCAGCCGACGAGCGTGCGATCGGCGGGAGGCAGCCCGCGGGCGTCCCGGTCGGTGACGTGGTGGTGGCCCATCGCGGGTCCCTGTGGTCGGAGGTGGGTCGGGCGAGTGTTCCACACCCTCTCTGGAACTGGCAGTGCTGACGTAGCACAGTGGCGGCATGTTCCTCGGAGAGGACCTCCTCGCCTACCTCGTGCTCGCCATCGGCGGGGCCATGGCCGTGGGCTCGATCCTGGCCCTGGTCCGGCCCCCGGAGCAGGTGAAGGACGGTGACCTGCCAGCGGCCCCGGTGGCCCGCAGCATCGCGTTCGCGGTCGTCGGCGCCGTGGGGGCGATCTGGGCCCTGGCCAGCCTGGTCGCCGGCTGAACCAGGCTCCTACGCCGCGGGCCCGGGCCGGGTCGCCTTGGACGGGTCCGACGCCGTGCGGTCCACCTTCAGCCCGAGCGACTGGAGGGTCTCGAGTGGACGGTTGTAGCCCCGCTCGAGGTGGTGGACGCCCTCGATCACCGAGGACCCCTGGGCCACCGCCGCCGCGATGACGCCCGAGAAGCCGGCCCGCAGGTCGGGGATCTCGACGTGGGCGCCGCGCAGCTCGGAGACGCCGCGCACCACGGCGGAGTGCACGGCGTTGCTGTCGTGGAAGCGGCAGGCCGGACCCCCGAGGCAGGTCTCGAACAGCTCGATCTCCCCGCCCATGGCCTGCACCACGGTGGCGGGGTAGCGGATGCGGTCCTCGAACACGGTCTCGTGCAGCACCGACATGCCCTCGGCCTGCGTCATCAGCACGAACAGCGGCGACTGCCAGTCGGTCATGAACCCCGGGTGGGTGTCGGTGTGGATCGCGACCGCCCGCAGACCGTTGGCCGCGTGGGCGCTGATCCAGTCGTCGTTGATCTCGATCTGTGCGCCCATGCGCTGCAGCGTGGAGATGGCGGTGACCATGCGCTCCTGGGCGCAGCCGGCCACCCGCACCTCGCCCCCGGTGACGAGCCCGGCGACCAGGTAGGAGAACGCCTCGAGGCGGTCGCCCTGCAGCCGGGTGGTGGCGCCGTGCAGCTGCTCGACGCCGTCGACGACGAAGCGACGCCCAGGGGTGAGCTCGACCCGGGCGCCCATGCGCTGCAGGAACAGCGCCAGCTCGATGATCTCGGGCTCGGTCGCCGCGTTGTTGAGCACGGTGCGGCCCTCGGCCAGGGCCGCGGTGAGCAGCACGGTCTCGGTGGCGCCGACGGACGGGTACGGCAGCGTGATCTGGGTGCCGACGAGGCGGCCGGCCACCTTGGCCCGCACGCCGTCCTCGGTCTCGATGACCTCGGCGCCGAACGCCCGCAGGGCCTCGACGTGGAAGTCCACCGGCCGGGCGCCGATGCGGTCGCCACCCACGACGGGCACGAAGGCCTCCTGGTGGAGGTGGAGCAGCGGGCCGAGCAGCAGGATCGGGATGCGGTTCAGGCCCGAGTAGCGCTGCGAGACCTCCGGGTCGATCTCGTGGCCGGGCGTGATCGTCACCGTGTCGCCGTCCAGCTCCACGCCGACGCCGAGCGACCGGAGCACGTCGGTGGTGATGCCGACGTCACCGACCGCCGGGACGTTGTGGATCGTCGACGGCGAGCTGCCCATCACGGCGGCGACCATGTGCTTGGTGATGGCGTTCTTCGACCCGGCCACCCGGACCTCGCCGCGCAGCGGCCCCGACGGCTCGACCGCCCAGGCGGTGGCGGGAGCGTCCGGCGCGACGTCGGTCATGGGCCGAGTGTACGGGCGCCCACCTGCGCCCCTCCCGCC
>CAZCJT010000338.1:0-3579 GCA_964498565.1 uncultured Acidimicrobiaceae bacterium | reverse complement strand
CGTCCGCCGCCGCCCGCCAGGGTGGGGGAGGGGTGCGCGAGGTCGCGCTCACCCGCCGGGACGTCACCCACCCGAGCACGGTCGCCGTGCTGCCCGACGACGTGCCCAAGGCCGACAAGGTCGCCATCCTCCGCCAGGCCGACGAGGCGGCGCGGGCCTTCGCCCGCGAGATCTCCCAGGTCACCGCGTCCGTCGCCGGCTCCCGGCGCCGCATCCTCATCGCCAACAGCGACGGGCTGCTCACCGGCGACGACCAGGTCCGCACCCTGTTCTCGGTGAGCGCGGTGGCCACCGGCGACACCGGCATGCAGACCGGCCGCAAGTCCACCGGCCTCACCATCGGCTGGGAGCTCTTCGACCGCATCGACATCGACGAGTTCGCCGCCGAAGCGGCCCAGATGGCGATCACCAAGCTGCGGGCCCGCCCCGCCCCGTCCGGGCAGCTGCCGGTCGTGATCGGCGCCGGGTCGGGCGGGGTCCTGTTCCACGAGGCGTGCGGACACGGCCTCGAGAAGGACCTGGTCGACAAGGGTGCCTCCGTCTACGCCGGCCGCGTCGGCGAGCTGGTGGCCAGCCCGCTGGTGACGCTCGTGGACGACGGCACCATCGCCGAGGAGTGGGGTGCCTCCGGCATCGACGACGAGGGTGCACCCGGCCAGCGCAACGTGCTGATCCAGGACGGCGTCCTCACCGACTACATGTGGGACTTCCTGCGCAGCCGCAAGGAGGGCCGGGCGCTCAGCGGCAACGGCCGCCGGCAGTCCTACAAGCACCTGCCGATGGTGCGCATGACCAACACGTTCCTGGAGAACGGCACGGCCAGCCGCGACGACGTCATCGCCGGCACCGACCACGGTGTCTACGTGGCCAAGCTCGGTGGGGGGCAGGTGAACACCGCATCGGGTGACTTCGTCTTCGGCATGCAGGAGGCGTACCTGATCGAGGGCGGGGAGATCACCGAGCCGATCCGCGAGGGCAACCTCATCGGCAACGGTCCCCAGTGCCTCCAGGACATCGAGGTCATCGCCGACGACTTCGCCTTCGGTGGCCCGGGCACGTGCGGCAAGGACGGGCAGGGCGTGCCGGTGGGCGACGGGTGCCCCACCCTGCGGGTCGCCCAGCTCACCATCGGCGGCATGTCTTGAGCGCCTCGGCCGAGCCCCGCACCGGCACCGACGTCGAGGCCCTCCGGGCCCTCGCCGACCGGGTGGCCGCCCAAGCCGGGCCCGGCGAGCAGGTGGAGGCCTACGTCAGCCAGGGCACCAACACGTCGGTCGACGCCTACCAGGGCGAGATCGAGTCGCTCACGCAGGCCGGCGCCGCCGGCATCGGCATCCGGGTCATCAAGGGCGGCCGCACCGGATTCGCCTACGCCGGCACGCTGGACGACGACATCGTGGCCGAGACCCTGGCCGAGGCCCGTGACAACCTGCCCTTCGCCGAGCCCGACGAGTGGGCGGGCCTGGCCGAGCCCGACGGGGTCGCCGCCGCCAGCCTCGACGTCCACCGCGAGGCCGTCCTCGCCACGCCCGTCGAGGACAAGGTCGCCATGGCGATCGAGCTCGAGCGCATGGTCCTCGGCGCCGACCCGCGGGTGAAGGGCGTGCGCGCCGCCACCTACACCGACGCCGAGGGTGCCTACGCCGTCGCCACGTCCACCGGCATCTCGGTGAGCGGCCGCTCCACGATCGCCTACGTGTCGGTCTCGGCGCTGGCCGACGACGGCGACGCGTCCGTGATCGCCGGCGGCATGTCGGTCGGTCGGTCCATCGACGAGCTGTCGCTCGACGAGGCGGCCACCGATGCCATCGAGCGGCTGGTCGCCAAGATCGGCTCCGTCAAGCCGGAGTCGGCCGTGGTCACGCTCATCCTCGAGCCCCGCCTCACCGCCACGGTGCTCGGCATCGTGTCCGGCATGCTCAGCGGCGAGGCCGTGGCCAAGGGCCGCAGCCCCTTCGCCACCCGCGTCGGCGAGCAGGTGGGCAGCTCGCTGCTCACCATCGTCGACGACCCCACCAACCCCGACTCCCTCGGCGCCGAGCCCTACGACGACGAGGGGCTGGCGACCCGCCGGGTGCCCCTCCTCCACCAGGGCGTGCTGCAGGGGTTCCTGCACAACACGCACTCCGCTCGACGGGCCGGAACCACCTCCACCGCCTCGGCGGCTCGGGGCTACAGCAGCCGTCCCGGCATCGGGGCCCGTGCGCTCACCGTCGAACCGGGCGACGGCGACCTCGACTCGCTCCTGGCCACGGTGGACGACGGCGTCCTCGCCTCGGCGCTCGGGGGCATCCACTCCGGCGTGAACCCGGTCTCGGGCGACTTCTCCGTGTCGGTCGAGGGCATCCGGGTGCGGGGCGGCGAGCGAGCCGAGCCGATCAAGGAGGCCACGCTGGCCAGCACGCTGCAGCGGCTCCTGCTCGACGTCTCCCACGTCGGTGCCGATGTCGAGTGGCAGCCCGGCGGCACCGGTGGCGTGACGCTCCTGGTCCCCGGCGTGTCCCTCTCGGGGCGCTAGAACGGTCCCTCCCGTTCTGGCCTGCAGATCCCCGCACCGGCGGGGGTTCTCGTAGGCCAGAACGATCTCGCCCATGTCCCTCCTCCACGCCGTCGTCCTCGGGATCGTCCAGGGCCTCACCGAGTTCATCCCGATCTCGTCATCGGGCCACCTCGCCCTCGTCCCGTGGCTGTTCGACTGGAACGACTTCGCCGGCGACGACTCCCTCGCCAAGGCCTTCGACGTGGCCCTCCACATCGGGACCCTCGCCGGAGCCGTCGCCTACTTCTGGCGGGACATCGTGGTGTTCGGGCGGGAGGGGTTGCGCCTGCTGGTGCCGGCCAACCGCGCCGACCCGAGCCCCGAGGGCCGCATCGCCTGGTTGCTGCTCGTCTCGGCCGTGCCGGCCGCCATCACCGGGTTCCTGTTGAACGACGCCATCGAGGCCCTCGACGACGAGTTCTGGCTGATCGGCGTGATGCTCGTCGCGGGCGGGCTCCTGCTCCTGTGGGCCGACCGGCTCGGGGGCGAGCGAGAAGGAACCGCCTTCACCCTGCGCGACGCCCTGGCCATGGGCATCGGGCAGGCGGCCGCGCTCCAGCCCGGCGTGTCCCGCTCGGGCGTCACCATCACGGTGGCCCGCTGGCTGGGCTTCGACCGGGCTGCCGCCGCCCGCATCTCGTTCCTCATGAGCCTGCCGATCATCGGCGGCGCCGGCGTCTACAAGCTGCTCGACGTGCTGGGCGAGGGCGGCATCCCGTCCGAGTTCGTCACGCCGTTCCTGGTCGGCATGGCCACCAGCGCGGTCACGGGCTTCGTCGCCGTATGGGGCACGATCCGCTTCGTGCAGACCCGCACGTTCGGGCCCTTCGCCGGCTACCGGTTCGTGGCCGGCGCCGTCGTGATCGCCTTGGCGGCCGCCGGCTTCAACTCCTGACGGTCACCCCACCAGCGCCAGCGCCACCAGCCCGCCGGCCAGGGCGGCCACCACCCGGGTGGCCTGGGCGGGGGTGACGGCGACGGTGACGGTGCCGTCCTCGGCCACGTGGACGACCACGCCGTCCTCGGCCACCGTGGTGCCG
>CAZCJT010000337.1:0-3583 GCA_964498565.1 uncultured Acidimicrobiaceae bacterium | reverse complement strand
AGCATCGGGCTCCAGTCGGGCGACGACAGCGGGATCGGCGTTCTCCTGGGCTTCAACGCCTGGAAGGCGCTCCGCAACAACAGCGTCATCCGGACCTACGCGAGCCGCGGCAGCGCGGCCCCCATCGTCGGCCCCATCCCCGACGCCAAGATCGCCGAGGCGCTGGGCGTGGACTTCATCGTCGTCGGCAAGGCGGGGCTCAACAGCGCCCGCGAAGGCCAGACCGTCACGCCCGCGCGGTTGTGGGGTTCCTACGCCCTCTTCTTCCGCAACCAGCCGACGCCGATCCCCGAGACCCCCCAGACCTGCATCGCGCGATTCGGGCTGGAGGGGTTCACCGAGCCGAGCGCGAACTCCTACGACCTCCCCGGCGGGTACAAGAAGCAGACCGACCTGTTCCAGGTCGACCAGTTCGCGGTGCCCCTCCCTCGGGGCGGCTACCTCTTCTCCACGGTCGCGGCGTAGGGGCTGGCCATGGCAGCCTCGGTCGCCGTTCCCGAGCCGGTCCGCCGCGCCTTCTGGGCGGGCTTCCGCATGGGCCGGTCCACCCCGTCCGGCCACTACTCCGGCAACGGCGCTCCGAGCGGCGACCAGGGCGGCGGCGAAACCATCCAGGTCTATACGCGCAACGACGCGGCGACCCCCGACACGGTGGTCTACGTCTCGGTCGATACGGGGGTGACATGGAACCCCCTGGAGGCAGGCGGGGGCGTGGCGACCGTCACCGACCTGACCGTCACGGGCCAGATCGACCACGACCGATCCCTGACGGCGGCCGGGGACGCGCACAACCTCCTGGTGGCGCAGACATCGGCGACGGGAGCGACCGAGGGGATCGACGTGTCGGTCGTGCAGACGACGAACGCGCGGACGGCGGGGGTGGTCGCGGGGGTGAAGTCGCGCCTCACGAGCCTCGTGGGCGACACGGGCGGCGTGTACGCGGACTTCGACGCGACGGGGAATACGGACGGCGGAGGCGGCGGCCGGCACATCGGCGTCCTCGTGGACGGCTCCGTTGACGACTCGCTCGGTTCGGCGCCGGTGACGGCCGGGGGTGCCACGGCTGGCACCGCGGCGGTTTCGGTCCGGTCCGGCGCGCGGGTCAAGACCGACGCCAACGCCGGCGTCCCGAAGTCGGGCGCGGTCACGGTGGCCTCCGGGCCGACCGAGCAGAACACGGCCCTCGCCACGGGCGGGGCATCGGGCGATGTGGCAGTCCAGTCCGGCGCCACCGACAGCAACTTCGCCGGCGCGACCGGCGGGGCGTCGGGTGCCGTCTCGGTCCGGTCCGGACATGCGACGGCCAGCATTGGGACCTCGGGCGCCACGGGTGCTGCCGAGCTGAAGAGCGGCGACAGCGCGAGCGGCGACAGCGGCCACGTGACGGTCGCCAGCGGCACGGCTGGCGGCACACGGGGCAACGTGATCCTTGACGGCCAGGTGGTCGTCGTCCAGGGCCCGGACGGCCTGCGGCTCAACGACGCTTCGGAACTGCGCTTCGGGACGCCCGGGACCGACCTGATCCTGACGCCCGATGGGACCGACGTGGTCGCCACGGGCACCGGGGATCTCGTGATCGGCGACGACGTGGACGTGATGATCGGCACGTCGAAGGATCATGCGCTCCGGTACGTCTCGGCCTCGACCCGGACCGACCTCGTCGGCCTCGACGTGGCGGACGGAACCTCGGGGAGCCTGAGGATCGACACGGGCGATTCGGGGAGTCTGACGGGCGCAGGCGCGAGCGGTGGGCTCGACGTCGCCACGGGGGCGAGCGCCGCGAACGGCGCGGCGGGAGGCAACTCGGGCAACCTCGCCCTGGCGACGGGCGCCGCGACGGTTGCCAGCGCCCATGCGGGCGGATCCTCGGGAGCCCTGACCCTCGCGAGCGGAGCGACCGACACGGCCGACGCAGCGGGGCAGGGGGGGAACAGCGGGAACGTCTCTCTCGGATCGGGCGCGGCCACCTCCAGCGTCGGGGCCCTGTCGGGCAACTCCGGCACCGCCGCTCTGCGGTCGGGCGACAGCGCCGACGGGAACAGTGGGGACGTGATCCTGCGGACCGGCTCGGCCGGCGGTACGCGCGGCGCCCTCGACATCGACGCCGCGACCGTGGACCTCGCGACCCAGGCGACAGCAGTCCGGGTCAAGGACAACGAGGCCACGGCCTTCCAAGTCCAGGAGGGCTCGACACCCTACCTGACCGTCGTCACGACCAACGCGGCCGAGCGCGTGAGCGTGCGCAAGCCGCTCCGGGCCCGTGCCGGCATGTCCCGGTCCGAGGGCTTCGAGATCGTCGAGGACTTCCTCGCCCCTGCGGGGACGACCCTGCCCGCCCCTTGGGCCGAGCAGGACACGTCGGCGGCGGGAGCCCCGACCACGGACTACGTCGCCGATGGCGGCAGCGGCCAGTACACGCTCGCGCACGACGCGACGGACGAGGTCCAGACGATGACGCTTTACTGGGGCGATCAACTCATGATCGACCCGACGAAGGCGCCCGTCGTCGAGTTCCGGGTCAAGGTGAACTTCGCTGGCGCGACCTTCACGGCAGACCAGCGGATCGTCGTCGGGCTGGCGAGCGACCGGAACGCGAACCTCGACCTGGTCGCCAACAACGTCTGGTTCCGGGTCGAGGGCGCCAACCTCGACATCCTCGTGGAGGCCGACGACGGGACGACCGACACGGACGACCAGGACACCACGATCAACATCGTGGACAACACCTGGACGGTCTTCCGCATCGACTTGTCCGACCTGACCGACATCGGGTTCTTCGTGGATGGCGTCGAGCAGGCCGGCGCGGCCGTCTCGGCGCCGCTCCTGGCCGGGAATCTCCAGCCGTTCATCGAGATCCAGAAGGACGCCGGCGTGGACGCCGACAGCGTCCAGATCGACTACGTCCAGGTCGTCGCCGGCCGGTAGGCCGGGACGCCAACCGCCTGGGAGGGCGACATGAGCGACGCATACCGAGTGGCCCCAGGACGCGCGATCAAGGGCGACGACGGATACGAATACGCGGAGGGCGCCGAGATCAAGTGCCTCTGCCCCCGCGACGTGGAGACCTTCCTCACGGATGGGACCATCGTCCGGGTGGACGGGCCCCCGCCCCCGGCACAGCCGCGGCGGAAGAGCGTCAGGACGCAAGGGCTCGACCCGGTGGCCGTGCCGTGACGCTCCGGGCCGTCTGCCGGCTGGAAGTCGCGGGCCGCCGAGTGGAGGCCGGGGCGACTTTCGAGGCGGACGCCGACAACGCCGAGCGGTTGATCCGCCGGCGGCAAGCGGAGCGGATGGAGGCCGGGCCAAAGCCGCGAGCCGGCAAGTCCCCGCCCCAGCCCGAGTGAGCCGTGGCGTTCAACGCGGACATCGCGACCGCGACGGCCTGGGCTCCGCAGCTGGGGACGCTTTCCGGCACGACGACGCCGACCTCGACTCAGGCCGGAGTCATCTGGGCGAGGGCGGAGAACGAGACCAAGCTGGCGCTCCTCGCGGCGGGACTGTCGGCAACCGTGACGGCCTCGTCCATCGCGGCGCTCAAGGCCGGGACCATCGAAGCGCTCTTGACCTCGGGATGGTGCCTGCT
>CAZCJT010000336.1:0-3591 GCA_964498565.1 uncultured Acidimicrobiaceae bacterium | reverse complement strand
CGCGCTCGGCCAGCAGCTCCCGTTCGTAGGCCCGGCGCTCGCGGGCGTCGAACACCGCGATCCGGGTGCGGAGGTGACCGCCGAAGCCGTCGTCCTTGCGCACCGCGTTGAGCAGCACGGGCAGCCGCTCGCCCGAGGCGCACACCAGCGACGCGGCGACCTCGCGCACCGTGCCCTGCATGGCGAGCGACGGCGCGAAGTGGGTCTCGAAGAAGATGCGGTCGCCGACCGGCAGCAGCGACTGGAACGTGCGGTGCTCGACGAGCTCGTCGGCGCGGTAGCCGGTCCAGCTCAGGAAGGTGCGGTTGACCTTGACGATCCGGCCTGACGGCTCGGTGGACAGGTACCCGCACGGCGCCGTCTCGTACAGCTCCTGGGGGTCGTCGGCGATGAGGGCCCGGACGTACTCGGGGTTGGGCGCCACGTTCGGCGACGGCATCGGGGAGCTCACCGGATCAGGCAGCCGACCGGAGGTAGGACTCGATCGCCTCGGTGGTCTCCTCCGGAGCGCTGAGGTTCGGGCAGTGCCCCGTGGCCTCCAGGAGCACGAGCTCGCTGCGGGGGAGCTGCTCGTGCACGTACCGGCCGACCTCCACCGGGGCGATGATGTCGTCGCTGCACTGGAGCACCAGGCTCGGCACCTGGACCGAGGCCAGGTCGGCCCGGTTGTCCGACAGGAAGGTCGCCCGGGCGAAGCGGCGCTGGATGTCGGGGTCGGCTTTGCAGAAGCTCTCGGTCAGCTCGGCGCCGAGCTCGGGCCGGTCGGGGTTGCCGACGATCGCGGGTGCCATGGCGGTGGACCAGCCGAGGTAGTTGGACTCGAGTGACGCCAGCAGCTCGTCGATGTCGGCCCGGGCGAAGCCACCGACGTAGCCGGTGTCGGGGTCGTCGACGTACCGCGGCGAGGGGCCGACGAGGACCAGGTGGCCGAAGCGCTCCGGTGCGATGTTGGCGGCCAGGACGCCGATCATGGCGCTCACGCTGTGCCCGACGAACACGACCGCTCGCAGATCCAGCTCCTCGAGCATCGCCACGACGTCCTCGGCGTAGCCGTCCAGCGTGCGGTGGCGCTCGCGGTCGTAGGCCTTGGCGTCGGACCCGCCGGCGCCGACGTGGTCGAAGAGCACCACCCGGTACCGGTCCTCGAAGCATGGTGCGACGTGGCGCCACATGTGCTGGTCGCAGCCGAAGCCGTGGGCGAAGACCATGGGGGTCCCGTCGGGCACGCCGGTGACGCGCACGTTGTTGCGGATCCGGGCCGACATCGTCCCGATGGTAGCCCGGAAGACGCCGGATCGCTCCGGCCCGTCAGCGCAGCGGGAACCCGACGACCGCTTGGAGCTCGGCGATGGCGACATCGGGGTCGACGACCTTGATCGTGGTCATGCCCATGGCCTTGGCCGGCTTGAGGTTGACGCCCAGGTCATCGAGGAAGACGGCCTGGTGCGGCTCGATCCCCAGCTCCTCGCACGCGATCTCGTAGAAGCGGGGGTCGGGCTTGCGGCAGCCCGCCTTGGAGGACTCGACGACGACGTCGAAGAGGTCCATGACCCCCTCGAAGCTCTCCGGGTCCATGCGGCCCTGGGGGTGGCCGGCGTCGGGGGCCACGAAGTTGTTGGTGAGGCACGCCGTCTTCAGCCGTGCCTTGCAGCGCCGCACCGCCTCCACCATCGCCGGGCGGATCTCGCCCCGCAGGCGGGCCAGCACCGCGGCGGCGTCGATCTCGCCCCCGGCCGCCCGGGCCTCGGCCTCGAGCAGCTCACAGAACTCCGCGATGGTGACGTCGTTGCGCTCCATCTTCGCCCACGCGTTGTCGTCGGGGTTCGTGGCGTTGAGGCCACGGATGAAGCCGTCGGGCAGGCCGTGCTCGCGCTCGTAGTCGGCGAAGGCGTCGAAGGGGCTGGACAGGATCACGCCCCCGAAGTCGAACAGCACAGCGGTCGTCTCGGGTCGGGGCTCGGGCACGGCGGCGTTCCTACCATGGCGCCGCGACGGTGGTGCTCCGCGGTCCAGGACGCTGGCACCAGTAGGGTCGCGACACGCGGGTCCGGCATCGCAGCTGCGGGCCCTGCACCACCGAACCTGCTGCGCACCACTTGCCACCCACGCATCTCGTCGTCGACGGATCCAACATCGCAACCGAGGGTCGTTCCCTGCCCAGCCTCCAGCAGCTGCTGGAGGCCGTGGATGCGGTCACCGCCGAGTTCGACCACGCCAACGTCACGGTCATCGTCGACGCCACCTTCGGCCACCGCATCGACGCCTCCGAGCGCGAGCAGTACGAGGAGAAGGTGAACAGCGGCCAGATCATCACGCCCCCCGCCGGCGTCATCGGTCGTGGCGACGCGTTCATCCTCGAGGTCGCCGACCGGGCCGACGCCATCATCTTGTCCAACGACTCCTTCCAGGAGTTCCACGGCACCTACGACTGGCTCTTCACCGAGGGGCGACTGCTCGGCGGCAAGCACGTGCCCGGCGTGGGCTGGATCTTCCTCGCCCGCTCGCCGGTGCGGGGCCCGACCAGCCGTCGTGCGGTCTCCGACGCCAAGCGCAAGCGCCGCGGCTCGAAGCAGGCGGCGTCCACCACGCCGGCCTCCAAGCGGCCGGCGTCCTCGGGGTCGAAGTCGTCATCGTCCAGGTCCGGTTCGTCCCGGGCCAAGGCGTCGGGTTCGACGAAGTCCGCGGCCCGCGCCAAGGACCAGGCCCGCACCGACGAGCCGGCCGGGCGCAAGCGTGGCGGCAAGGAACCCGAGCCGTACAACGAGCCGCTGCCGTTCATCGAGTTCGTCGGTGCGCACCCGGTCGGGTCCGTCATCGAGGCCGAGATCGAGCAGTTCGCCAGCCACGGGGCCTACGTCGTGTGCGACGGCACCCGTTGTTACATCTCCCTCAAGTCCATCGCCGATCCGCCGCCGCGGAGCGCCCGCGAGGTGTTCGAGCTGGGCGAGACGCGGGAGTTCGTGGTGAAGGCCATCGACACGCCTCGCCGGGGCATCGACCTGGCCATGCCCGGCATGGACCTCGACGCTCCCGACGACAGGCCTGAAGACGACGAGCCGGTGGACGACGAATCCGTCGAGGCCGAGCTCGACACCTCCGCCGAGCCGAGCGAACCCGTCCTGGTGGCGGCGCAGGCCCCCACCGAGGACGACGGGGACCGCAAGCTCTCGGTCTCCCAGCGCCGCAAGCTCCGTGCCCAGCAGGCCGAGGCCGAAGCCGCCGCTGCCGCGGCGGCCGAGGAGGCTGCAGCACCTGCGAAGAAGGCCGCATCCGGGACCCGAACCCGGGCCGCGGCGAAGAAGGCAGCACCGGACCCGAAGGCAACGGACAGGAAGGCGACGTCTGACATGGCGACCAAGAAGGCAGCGACCAAGAAGAAGGCAGCGGCCAAGAAGGCCGCCACCAAGAAGAAGGCGGCGCCGGCCAAGAAGGTGGCGACCAAGAAGGTGGCGCCGGCCAAGAAGGTGGCGACCAAGAAGGCGGCGCCGGCCAAGAAGGCGGCCACCAAGAAGGCGGCGCCGGCCAAGAAGGCGGCCACCAAGAAGGCGGCGCCGGCCAAGAAGGCGGCCACCAAGAAGGCGGCGCCGGCCA
>CAZCJT010000335.1:0-3593 GCA_964498565.1 uncultured Acidimicrobiaceae bacterium | reverse complement strand
CCACGTGAACCCGGCGGCCCGGTGCTCGGCGAGCTTGCCCCCGGCCCGGTCGAGCCGCTCGAGGACCACGACGTCGTGCCCCGCCGCCGCGAGGTGGATGGACGCAGCCAGACCACCGACGCCGGCACCCACCACCACGACGGAGCCCATCAGCGGCCCCGGCGCCAGGCGGCCGCGGTGACGGCGCCCATGCCGATGCCCCCGACCAGCCCGACGCCGGGCTCGCCGAAGAACACGACGAACCCGATCGTGCTCATCACGGCCCACCACGTGTAGAGCCAGCGCAGCCCTGGGGACGGCGGCACGCCGGGGCGGATGCGATCCACGACGGCGAGCACCACCAGCCCGGTCAGGAGCCACCCGCCGTAGTTCGACAGCGGGATCCCGTGGTAGGCGCCGTCGACCGCCCAGTCCCAGTACCCGGCGTCCACCATCTGTGGGTCCAGGAACAGGTCCCACGCCGTCAGCCCGAGGGCCCCGACCCCGACGGTGATCAGTCTGGAGGAGCTGACGTGGTGGCCGACCTCGAGCGCGGTGGCGCCCATGGCGAACCACGCCAGCGGAACGATGAGCGGCACGCCGGCGACCGTGGGCTGAAGAGCGCCGGTGTAGTCGTAGTCACCGAAGGGGAAGCCGGTGGTGGTGCCCAGCTTCTCCACCGACAGGGTGGCGACGACGACGAAGGACGCGGCCGCCAGCGCACGGACCGGGCCCCAGCGGGCCACGAGCAGGACCAGCGTCGTGAGGAAGAACGCCACGACGACCAGCGACGACAGCCACTCGAGCGTGGCGTCGTCGTCCGTGAGCGGGACGGCGATCTGCGCCAGCGCGAGCAGGGCGAAGAACCCCCACGCCACACGCGCCGTCATCGGTCGAGCAGCAGCGCCCGTCCTGCGGTCGTCACCTTCTGCCACGTCGGCACACTGGCACGTCCCGCGAACACGTCGAGATCTTGGGCTTCGATCCGGTCGAGGATCCGGGCGTAGAGCGTCCGGGCCGCCCGGATGCACCGTCCCGATCGGCCGGGCAGCAGGCCGATGCCGGTGTCGGCCACGGCGTACAGCTGGCGGACCCGTGCGATCTCGAAGCGCATGAGCGCCTTGAACTCCGGCGTGGCGGTCCGGGTCTCGAACGCCGACTCCGCACCGAAGCGCCGGATGTCCTCCTGGGGGACGTAGATCCGGGACCGGTCGAGGTCCTCGTCGATGTCGCGCAGGAAGTTCGTCAGCTGGAAGGCGTTGCCGAGCTGGCGGGCCGGCCCGAGTGCGGCGGGGTCCGTGGGCTCGAGGATGGGGAGCATCATCTCGCCGATGACGGCCGCCGAGCCGTCCATGTACACGAGCAGGTCGTCGTAGGTCTCGTAGGACTCGACGGTGAGGTCCATGGCCATCGAGCGCAGGAACCGCTCGACGCACTCGGGGTCGATGCGGAACGCCCGGACGGTGTGCACCATGGCCTTGAGCACGAGGTCGTTGCTGTCACCGGTCTCGAGGTCCTCGAAGAACCGGTCGCCGAAGTCGGCCAGCGCCTTGGCCCGCACGTCGGTGGCCACGTGACCGAGGTCGTCGACGATGTCGTCGGCGTGGCGGCAGAAGCCGTACAGGGCGTGGACGTGGTGGCGCTTGACGACGGGCAGCACGGTGGTGGCCCAGTAGTAGGTGGTGCCGTTGCGCTTGTTCAGCGCCTTGCAGTGCGCGTAGCTCTGCTCGAGCGTCACGGGAGGCACGAGGGTCATCGAGCCTCCAGCTGGTCGACGCGCGCGGCGGCGAGCTTCCCGGAGATCAGCACCATCGGGACACCGACTCCGGGCAGGGTGCCGGAGCCGGTGAACACCAGACCGGGGGCGTGCTTGGTGACGTTGTTGGGCCGGAACGGTCCGGTCTGGCGGAACCGGTGCGACAGGGCGAACGGCGTGCCCCGCTCCATCCCCTGGCGCTCCCAGTCGGTGGGGTCGAGGAACGCCTCGACCTCGATGTCGCCGGCCGCGACCGGGTAGCCCATGGCACCGAGTCGCTGCTGCAGCGAGTCGTGCAGGCGGTCCCGCTCGCGGGTCCAGTCGACCTTGCCGTCGAGGTTCGGCACGGGCTCGAGCACGTAGAGCGAGTGGCGGTCGAGGCCGTCGCCGCGGTCGGGGACCAGCGTGGGCTCATCGAGGCTGTGCACGGTGACCAGGACGGACGGGTCGCCCATCAGGGTCCCCCGCTTCAGCAGGTCCTGGAAGGCGCCGTCCCACTCCTCGCCGAAGTGGATGTTGTGGTGTGCGGTGCCCTCGGGCAGGTCGCCGGTGACGCCGACGTGCCAGAGCGCGCAGCTGGGGGAGTAGTGCCCGTGGCGCACGTTGAACGGCTGCTTCAGCCCGGGGACGAGCGTGCGATAGGCCACGGGAAGGTCGGGGTTGCAGACCACGGCGTCGGCCTCGAGCAGCTCGACCGTGCCGTCGGCGGCGACGACGTGCACGCCGCGGACCCGGCCGCTGGTGCCCTCGGCGAGCACGATCCGATCGACCTCGACGCCGTAGCGCAGCTCGGCACCGGACTTCTCGAGGGCGGCAGCGAGGCCGACGGGGACGGCGTGCATGCCGCCCTCGGGGAAGAACACCCCCTCGATGGAGTCCATGTAGGTGATGACGCAGTAGATGGCCAGGGCCTCGTACGGCGCGAGGCCGGCGTACATGGCCTGGAAGCCGAAGATCTTCTGGAGCCGGTGGTCGTCGAAGTAGGAGGCGACCCGCTTGCCCAGCTTCCCGAAGCCGCCGAGGCGGACGAGGTCGAGGGCCGGCTTCAGCGGCCAGGCCAGGTCGAGGGGCGAGTCGAAGTTGGCGTCGATGAAGTGGTCGCGCTCGAGCAGGTAGAGCTCGCGCAGCCAGTCGGCGAACCGGCCGAACTGCCGGGCCGCTTCGGGGCCGACGACCTCACGGATCTCCCGGGTCATCCGATCCCGGCCGTGCCAGACCCGCAGCTCGGTGCCGTCGTGATAGGTGGCCCGGTACATCGGGTCGACGGGCTTCAGGGTGACGTAGTCGTCCATGTCGGTGCTGAGCGCCTCGAACGCGGAGCGCAGGAGGTCGGGCATGGTGAACACGGTGGGCCCGGTGTCGAAGCGGTAGCCCCCCAGCTCGAGGAGACCGTTGCGACCGCCCGGCACGGTGCCCTTCTCGAGCACCAAGACGTCGTGGCCCCGGCCGCGCAGGTGCGCGGCGGCGGACAGCCCACCGAGACCGGCTCCGACGACGATGACGCGCACGTCAGGTCTTCGGCGCCGAGCGGCGCCTGGATGGTCCCAGGACCCGTTCCCGTCGCGCAGATCGACGCCAGGTGGTCGATCGGCGCGTGAGGAACGGGATGGTCACGTCTCGCGCCAGGCGACGAAGTGCGCCAGGTCGACGAGCGCGGCGCGGGCCTCGGCGCTGACCGCGCTCTGCTCGATGGCGGCGATGGCGTCGGTGGTGAGGCGCTCGATCTGTCGCTCGACCTGGTCGAGCGCGCCCGTCTCGCGGAGTGCGTGCTGGATGGCCAGGACCTCGTCGTCGGCCAGGTCGGGCGCCCCGATGCGGGCCAGGACCTCCCGCTGGCCGGCGTCGGCCGCCCCGCTGG